>DATFDT010000367.1:0-19656 GCA_035251975.1 Pyrinomonadaceae bacterium
GACTTCCCCGGAAGCAGGACGTTCGACAATTTACTCCACTGACGTGGCCCGCATGACGCAGTTGCCGATCTTTCATATCAATGGCGACGATCCCGAAGCCGCGTATCGCGTGCTGCAAATCGCGCTCGACTATCGCCAGGAGTTCAACAAAGACGTCGTACTCGATCTGATCGGTTTTCGCAGGCTCGGTCACAACGAGACTGACGAGCCGAGCTACACGCAGCCATTGATGTACGCGCGCGTAAAAGCGCATCCGGGCGTGCGCACGGTGTATGCGAAGCGCTTGATCAAGGAAGGCGTCGTCACCGAGGAAGAGGTAAACAACCTGATCGCGGAGCGTGTGCGGCGTTATGAAGACGCGCTCGCAAATGCGAAACGAAAGGTAACTGAAGAGCCTTCGCATGCGCTGCCACGCGTCGAAGAACTGGACGGTTCGGCAGTGGTTCCGACAGGCGTCGCGGCAGAAACGATCAGAAGTATCGCGCATAAGATCGCGGTGGTGCCGGAAGGATTTCATGTGAATCCGAAGATGGTGGGCCAACTCGCCCGCCGCGCGAAGATGGGCGATGGCAGTGCTCCGATCGACTGGGCGTTTGCCGAAGCTGTCGCATTTGGATCGCTCGTGATCGAAGGCACGCGCGTGCGCCTGAGCGGGCAGGATTCCGGACGCGGAACGTTCAGCCAGCGTCATGCTGTGCTTTTCGACACGCAAACCGGGCAATCGTGGGCGCCGTTGTCGAAATTGCGATCCGAGTCGAATCCTGACGCGCGCTTCGATGTGTTTGACAGTTCGTTGTCGGAAGAAGGCGTGCTCGGATTCGAGTACGGCTATACGGTGGTCGATAAAGACGCGCTCGTTTTGTGGGAAGCGCAGTTTGGTGATTTTGGAAACGGCGCGCAGACGATCATCGACCAGTACATCGCCGCTTCGGAAGACAAGTGGAAGCAGACTTCGCGGCTCGTGATGCTCCTGCCGCACGGTTACGAAGGACAAGGACCGGAGCATTCCAGCGCGCGGCTCGAGCGATACCTGCAACTCTGCGCCGAGAACAATCTGCAGGTTTGTTATCCGACTACGCCCGCGCAGTATTTCCACTTGCTGCGGCGACAGATCAGGCCGGGAATGGAACGGCCGCTCGTCGTGATGACACCGAAGAGTTTGCTGCGATTGCCGGCCGCGGCGTCGAGCATTGAGGAACTCGCGAGCGGAGGTTTTCAGCCGCTAATCGACGATGCCGAGATCCCGGAGCGTGATGCGGTGAAGCGGATCGTGCTCTGCAGCGGCAAGGTCTACTACGATCTCGCCGAGGCGCGAAAGAAGAGTGACGATCGAAGTGTAGCGATCGTGAGGCTTGAGCAGTTTTATCCGTTCCCGTTAACAAGCCTGCGCGAGATGCTAGCGAAGTATCCGAACGCGAAAGAACTGGTGTGGGCGCAGGAAGAGCCGCAAAACATGGGCGGCTGGACGTTCATCCAAGAACGACTCGAGAACCTGCTGCCGAGCTGTGAGCGCCCGAAATACGTGGGACGCTCAGCCTCCGCGAGCCCCGCCACCGGCTCCTACAGCATCCACCAGAAAGAACAAACCGAACTAGTGAACGAAGCACTTAACCACGGATGACACGGATTTGAAGACGGATTTAATCCGCGCTTTAAAGATCCGTGTTATCCGTGGTTGCTCTTGTGGCTCACCACATTGCCCGCCGGTCCCTTCAGGCCGAGAATCCTCAGACTATGACCAAACGAATCATTGCCATCGTGTTCATCTTCATCTGCACGTCCCTCGCCTGGGCCATCCTCGGCGCCACCCTCTTCTCGCGCACCTACGATTCGAGTTCCGTGTCTTCAGATCGAGTCGCATCATTGTGGGGCGCCGCCCACAATCAGGGTCCACCCAGCGCGTCGTACAAAACAACCACGACGCGACAGCAAGCCACAATTGAAGCGGGGAAGACGGTTATCAAGACAATCACCGAAGACCATATAACGGACCTACCGCTCGAGAGCAGCAAGATCGACGTCGATCTCGATCTCCAGCATCGCCAGAAAGGACTCCTCTGGTACAGCACCTACAAAGTCAAATTTAACGGTGTCTACGGCTTCCGCAACACGAGCGACAAAGAACAAACAGTTGACTTCAGATTCCAATTCCCCACCACTCAAGCGATCTACGACAATCTTATATTCACCGTCGACGACAACAATGTGCTGCTGACAAATCAAAAGGATGCCGCCACCACCGCGTTCAAAGTCGCCGCCGGCAAGACTGCCCAGCTCGGCATCAGCTACAGCTCGCAGGGACTCAACCAGTGGCGTTACCGTTTTGGCGACGGCGACGTGGCGCAGGTCCGCGACTTCTCCCTGCGCATGAAAACAAACTTCAAAGACATTGATTTCCCCGACAACACGATTTCTCCGTCGGAAAAAACTGAGACGAGCAACGGCTGGGAGCTCAACTGGTCTTACAAGAGTCTGTTGTCCGGATACCAGATCGCGATGGTTATGCCGGAGAAGTTGCAGCCAGGTCCACTCGCGGGACGAATCAGCTTTTTTGCCCCAGTATCACTCTTCTTCTTTTTCTTCCTCATGCTGATCATCACGACGATGCGCGGTATCGATCTGCATCCGATGAACTACTTCTTCCTCGCGGCCGCATTCTTCGTGTTTCACCTACTGCTGGCTTATCTCGTCGATCACATCTCGATTCACGCGGCTTTCGCGATCTCATCGCTCGTGTCTGTCGCCCTCGTGGTGAGCTACCTGCGTCTCGTCGTCGGGATCGGCTTCGCGAGCCGGGAAGCAGCGCTCGCGCAGATCGTCTATCTCGTGTTGTTTTCCTACGCGTTTTTCCTCAAGGGATTCACCGGGCTGGCCATCACGATCGGATCGATATTGACGCTCTTTGTGGTCATGCAGATCACGGGACGCGTGCGCTGGGCGGAGCGATTAGGCGGGAGCTCTACGACTCAGCCTGCTGTGGATCTTTCCTGAGCACGATCGAAAAGAACCAGTCAGAAGATAGAACCAGTCAGGAAGAGGGGCTTGCCCCCGCCGTGGCTTGGATTCGAAGGGCGGGGGCAAGCCCCTCTTCCTGACTGGTTCTATCTTTCCTGACTTGTTCTATCCTTCGATTTCGTGAGCTGTTAATAAATACACGGTGTCTAACGTTTTATCCGTGTAAACCCGTAGCTCAAACTGAACTTCGCGGGTTTACACGGCGTATACGCCCCCGACTCCGTGTTATGAAAGCGATTCTCTCTTTTTACTCCGATGCGCTGAAGATCGCCCTGCAGTCGATCTTTGCACACAAGCTGCGGGCGTTTTTGACGCTGATCGGCATCATCATCGGCGTCGCGTCCGTCGTGACAGTCGGCGCCTCGATCAGCGGTCTGAATACCTACGTCGTCGACAGAATCAGCAAAGTCCTGGGCAGTAACCACTTCATGATCGCTCGAATGGCCTTCTCCGGCCACATGGACGACGAAGAATTTGAGCGACGGAATCGACGCAACAAACGACTCAACTGGGACGACTACGAATGGGTCCGCGATCATTGCCCGTCATGTTCTGAGGTCGGCGCGGGCGTCGGAAGCGGTGTTGATCTGAAACAGGACGGCATCGAGTTTCCAGGTGCACAGGTCTTCGGCCACTCGGCCAACATGGTCGATATCGAAGACAAAACTATCGAGTTCGGGCGTTTCATCTCCGAGGATGAAGTGCAGCGCTCGGCCCTCGTGGTAGTGCTCGGAGCTGAAATCAAAGAGAAGTTTTTCCCGAATCAGGACGCGCTCGGAAAAACGCTCAAAGTTCGTGGACTGCCGATGCGCGTGGTTGGCGTTGAAGAGAAGCGCGGCTCGTTCTTTGGTGGGTCCATGGATCGTCACATCTATATTCCCGTCACCACGCACCTTCAGATCTTCGGGCGCAACGGTCTACAGATTCACGGCAAGAGTCGCAACCGCGAGAATTTTCACGGCGCGATTGAAGACGCGCGTGTGGCGATGCGAATCAAGCATCGTCTCAACGGCAGCGACGAAGACGATTTTGGTCTCGTGAATGTTGAAGAGTTGAACAACCAGATCGACGAGTTCACCGGTGCGATCGCAAAAGTTGTCATCCCGATTACTTTTATTACCCTCGTGGTGGGCGGCATTGTTGTAATGAACATCATGCTGGTGAGCGTGACTGAAAGAACGTTTGAAGTGGGACTCAGAAAAGCAGTCGGCGCAACGAAGCGACAGATCCTGATGCAGTTTCTGATCGAGTCGGGAATTCTTTGCGCGCTCGGTGGCATCATCGGATTGTTGATTGCCTGGGGAATCACCGCTCTCATCACCACACTCGCGTCGATCACGATGACGATAACGATCGGCTACATCATTTTGGCGTTGGGCGTGTCCACCATCGTCGGCATGATCGCGGGCATTTACCCGGCATTCAAGGCCGCGCGACTCGATCCCATTCTGGCACTGACAAAGGCCTGATCGACGAATATCGCATGAAGATCGGACTATCAAAAGGTATTTTGCGCGAAACGCTGAAGATGGCGATCGACAGTGTGCGCGGTCACAAGTTCCGCAGCTTCCTGACGGTGCTCGGTATCGTGATTGGCGTGATGACCGCGATCTGTATCGCGTCGCTTCTAACGGGTCTGCGTCAGAACATCGTCGCGATGATCGAAGAATATGGAACGAATAACATCTACGCGTTCCATCTCTCGACTGGTCCACGCACGAGTGAAGATCGTTCTGAACGACTCCGGCGACCGCTGACACTCGCCGATGCAGAAGCGATCAAAACCCAGGCGAGCGCCGTTGAAGACGTCGCTCACATCGCGCCTAATGTCGGTTACGGCGGTGGTCCATTTGACGACAACGTTACCTACCAGGGACGCAACTATCGCTGGGGAAACACGTCGGGCGTCTCACCAAACTACGCCGACATCACGAATATCTCGCTCAGTGAAGGCCGCTTTATCACCGAATCCGACGATTCGCAACGTGCGAACGTGATGGTGATTGGCGTAAACGCAGCGGAAGCGCTCTTTCCCGGTTACAACCAGATTGCGGGCGCGCAGGTGCGCATGGGTGGTTATAACTTCGAGATCGTCGGCGTACTGGAAAAGCGCAAGGCGGGGTTCTTCGGCGAAAACGAAGAAGACAATGCCGTGTATATCCCTTTTCGCACGGCGCAGAAGATCGCACCAGCAAAAGGTTACATGCTGATGGTGATTCGCGGCCGCACGGGAAGAGTGCAGGAAGCACTCGCGCAGTCGGAAGAGATCCTGCGACGACGCCGGCATGTGAAGTTTGACGAGCCGAACAATTTCGACATCAAGACGGCTGACAAGTTTATCGAACAGTTTGACAGCATCACGGCGATGGTCGGACTGATCGCGATCGCGATATCGAGTTTGGGATTGCTCGTTGGCGGCATCGGCGTGATGAATATCATGCTCGTCAGTGTCACTGAGCGAACGCGCGAGATTGGTGTGCGCAAGGCGATCGGCGCGCGGCGTCGCGATATTGTGCGGCAGTTTTTGTTTGAGGCGATGATGCTGACGTTTCTCGGTGGTGTGCTCGGCGTGGTTCTGGCAGCGGGAATCGCACAACTGCTCATGTTGCTGATACCGAGTATGCCGGCGTCGATTCCTACGTGGGCAGTAGTTACCGGGCTGACTGTGTCGATCGGTGTTGGATTGATCTTCGGCGTGTGGCCTGCGCGGAAAGCGTCGAAACTCGATCCGATCGAAGCTCTGCGCTACGAGTAAGTCGTTAGACAGGATTTACATGATGTTTTCAGGATTTACATGTTAATCATGAAAAATCTTGTAAATCCTGTAATATGCTTTCTGTGGAGCGCGACTTCCCAAAGGAATTCCTAACCTACCTCCAAGTAGAAAAAGGTCTCGCGCGTCATTCTATCGACAGCTATCGTCGCGATCTCGATCGACTCCAAACCTGGTCCAACAAGAATGGCAAACAAGTTTCTGAGCTGACGCGCGCGGATCTGCGCAAGTGGATCGCGAGTCTCTCACGTGAAGGTCTCGCACCGGCGTCGATCGCGCGTGCTGTCAGCGCGACGCGCGGGTTCTTTAAGTTCCTGATGCTCGACGGTCACATCAAGTCGCATCCGGCTGAAGATCTCGACACACCGCAACGCTTCGCCTATCTCCCGAAATTTCTCACCGAAGACGAAATCAATCGTTTGTTTGGCGCGCCGGATATCTCAAGTGAAGAAGGCATACGCGATCGTGCGGTGCTGGAGATCATGTATGCCACGGGTTTGCGCGTCTCTGAGCTCGTGAACTTGAAGCATGCGGATGTCGATCTGTTAGCGGGTCTGGTCAAGTGTCACGGCAAGGGAAATAAAGAGCGCCGCGTGCCGCTCGGCAAAAGCGCGATTCACTGGCTGCAACAGTACTCGGCGTTGAAAGCTGGATACGGCAAACAGTCGTCACCGAATGTGTTCCTGCATCGCGGGCGTCCATTCACGCGCCAGCTTGCGTGGTCCATGATCAAGGGACACGCGGAAAAGGTGGGAATCAAGAACGTCTCGCCACACACGTTGCGACACAGCTTCGCGACGCATCTCTTGCAACACGGCGCTGACTCGCGTTCGGTGCAGGCACTGCTTGGTCACAGCGATATTTCAACCACGCAGATCTACACGCACATCACCGATATGCATTTGCGATCGGCGTATGACCGTCACCATCCGCGCGCGCGGATGAAATCTTAAAAATGTTTCTGGTGCGAGAGCCGAGCGAAGAAGACGCCGCGAGGTTTGTCGCGTCGCAACGTGATTTACCGTTTACCTATGCTGAAGTTGGTGCGACGAATGCGACGCCGCCCGAGGGCTACAACATCGATCACAATCGCATTCAGCTCGGCAGCGGTGAAGCCATATACCGCAAGGCTGTTAGTGCGTTGAAGAACTGGCAACACTTCGATCTCGGTTGGGTCACAATTGCGCCGTGTGGCGTTCCGGTCGAGGTTGGAGCGACTGTCGCGGTGAAGGCGCGTGCGTTTGGCACATGGTCACTCAGCGCCACAAGAATTGTTTTTACAATCGAAGAAGAGCGTCGTTTTGGTTTTGCGTACGGCACGTTACCCGATCACGTTGAAAAAGGCGAGGAGCGATTTTTAGTTGAGTGGCTTCCAGATGACACTGTCTGGTACGACATCCTCGCCTTCTCACGACCGCGTCATCCACTCGTCAGACTCAGCGCTCCGCTCGCGCGACGGCTTCAAAAACAATTCGCCCGCGACTCCTTAAATCGAATGAAATTATTGGCCGCGGATGAACGCAGATGAACGCAGATCTGCGTTTATCCGCGTTCATCCGCGGTTAATATTTCCGTCGCGGTTCTACACGGCGGTGGATTTTTTCCGAGCTTCCGAAAGATTAGATCGACGCACTCTTCCGAGAGGCTGCGATATGTCGTGAGTTTCCCGCCGACGATCGAGAGCAGATTTGGAAGCTGCGGATGTTCGCGGATGAAATGCCGGCGCGTGCTGCTTTTGTATGGTAAGGGACGAACGCCGGAATAAGTCTGGAGAATGCTGTCGCATGTGAGGTGGGCGCCAGGCAAAGCCAGATTAGTCTCTGAAAGCAAATAGTCGATTTCCCAATCTTCGCAACGGACCTCATCCGGGTCGCCTTCAAAGCGAACGTCGGTGGTTCCAATTAAATAAAGCTTGTTCCAGGGAATAATGAAAATGGGCCGTCCATCGCTGCGTGCCTCGAGGTAGATCGCATTCGCAGGCGCTTCGGGAAACACCGGCACAACGAGGTGACAGCCCTTTGTCCCACCAATTAACCTGGGACTGTTCACGGATTTGAGCACGAGGTCGATCCACGGCCCGGCGGCATTGATAATCACACTCGCTTCAGCAAACTGTCCCCCAAACTCAACACCTGAAGCCGTTATTTTCGTCACGCGCGTGTGTATAAGCACCTCCGCCCCAAACTCCCGCGCCGACTGTACATTTGCGAGCACAAGTCGCTCGGGAAACTCGACTTGCGCATCGTAATACAGCGCTGACCCAACCAAACCTTCCGGATTTAGTCCCGGCCACCGCTCGAGAGTCTCGGCGCGCGACAACATTCGATGTCCTGGCAGAGACTTCTTCCAAGAAAGCAGATCGTAAAGAATCATCCCGGCCCGAATCGTCAGCCAGCCGCGTCTGCTCTGTTTGTATATCGGGACCGCCATCGCCAACGGCCGCACAAGCTCCGGAGCGATCCGCAGTAAAGTCTCGCGCTCACGCAGCGACTCGTACACAAGTCCAAACTCGAAATGTTCGAGATAGCGCAAGCCTCCGTGAATGAGCCGCGTGGACGCGCTCGTCGTCCCAGCGCCAATCTCGCCCTTCTCGATCAACAACACTCTCAAACCGCGCATCGCAGCGTCGCGAGCGATCCCGGCGCCGTTGATTCCAGCGCCGATGATCACCACGTCGTAACAAGAAGCTCGCACCATATCGTGTCGGGCGTGCACTGTCTCAGGCAAAGTCAGTCCACATCGAATTCAATGAATCACTCACGTCGTTGGTCCAAATAAAATTTGAGAATTCTCAAGACGATATTCTCACGCCTTGATACCGGCCCACGCGCTTGAGAAGTCTCAAAACATATAAATCCATCTTTAAAAGCACTCGTGCGGGCATGCACTTTGCTCGATTCGGCCCAACCGCACTTCAGACACGAAGGAGCATAACAATGCGAGTCTCCCGACTAAAAACCAGCTTTCTCTTTTCTTTTTTCCTTCTCACTTTTTTATTCATAACAATTCCGGTCCGCGCTGACGACGACGAAAACGACGACAGCGACGATTACGACGTGAAAGCCCGCGTCGCGCGCATCAGCCTGATCGGCGGCGAGGTCAACCTCCGACGCGCCGGCAACAAAGATTGGGAAACCGCCCGCGTGAACTACCCGCTCGTCGAGGGCGACACCATCACGACCGGCAAGGGTAGCCAGCTCGAAATCCAAATCGACTCGCGAAACTTCGTGCGTGTTACTGACCAGGCATATGTGCGGATCGTCACGTTGCGTGATGAAGGAATCGCGATCGGTCTCATCGAGGGCACGCTCGTGCTGCGACTCTCAAAGTTTGACCGTGACAAAGAGTATTTCGAGATTGATGCGCCGCGGTCCACACTTGCAGCCGAGAAAAAAGGACTCTACCGCATCGACGCACCGCGCGAGGGACGTGTTCGTTTGACTGTGCGCGACGGCGGCCAGGCTCGGATCTATTCAGACACTTCCGGTTTCACTCTGCGCGACGAGCGCACGGCCGAGCTGATCGCCAGCGGCCCAAATGCAGGCGACTGGGATTTCTATCCGGCTTCTGAGGCGCTCGATGCCGTTGATGAGTGGGTGAAACAGCGCGAGCAGTACTTCGCGTCGCGTCAAAATCGTGACCCGAAATATTTCGACGAATACGTCTTTGGCGCTGAAGATCTCGATGACTACGGCGACTGGGTCAACACAAACGACTACGGCTGGATCTGGCGGCCAAACGCGAGTTCGCTCAGCGTCTACACCGATTGGGCGCCGTATCGCTACGGGCATTGGACCTGGTGCCCGCCGTACGGTTGGACGTGGGTTGGTTACGAGTCGTGGGGCTGGGCGCCGTACCACTACGGCCGCTGGGTTTATTACAACGGCTACTGGGCATGGTGCCCGCGCAGCCAGTTCTATCGTCAGCGAAGCTGGTGGCGGCCCGCCCTCGTCGCGTTTGTCTTCGACGTCTCGTTTGGCAACAACATTTGCTGGTACCCGCTGAATTACTACCAGCAGGATCCGCATTCGCGTCACTATCGCCACGGCAATAATGGTTACCGGCATCCGAGTTACGGTAATAACCAACCAGGACGGCCTAACGATCGTGGCGCTTCCGAATACAAGCATTGGCGCGGCGTGACGCGCGTGCCTCGCGGCGATTTTGGTAATCCAAACCGGCGCGGAGAAGCAGCGGATGAGTCGATTGCACGACGGGTGCTCGAGCGCGAGCCGGATCGTGAAAATCTTCCGGGTCGTACTTTTTCCGATGGCCGTCCCGGACGTCAGGTACCAGTGATCGACATACCGGATCGTCCGACAGGTGCAGGCGATCGCACACCCGGCGTGACGTTGGATGAAGAGCTGAAACGCAGACGAGTTTACCGTGGCCGTGACCCGCGACGAGATCAGCCGGGAGCGCCATCACAACCAAGTAACGGGTCAACTCCCGTAGCTGAAACGCCGACCGGCGCTGTTAATCGTCCCGAAAATCCGTCTGCAGCAGAACAGCCGGGAGAACGTCCGGATCAGCCGCGCTATGTGCGACCAACGATGCCGGAAGGAGTGCAGAAACGTCAGCGCGGCCAGCAGGCAATCGAGAACCAGCCGCCGCGCAACAATCCCGAGCCACGTAGCGAGCCACGGAGCGAGCCGCGCAACGAACAACCTGCTACGCCTGCGTCTTCTCCGGAATCACGACCTGAGCCGCGATCTGAACCACGACCCGAACCGCAACCCGAGCGACGGCCAGAGCCACGAATCGAAAATCGCCCGACGAAGACTTTCGAACCGCGTTCAGAGCCGCGCTCCGAGCCACGTTCAGAGCCGCGCGAATCTCGACCGGAACCACGTCGTGAGACGCCCCGATCCGAAGCGCCCGCCCCACGAAATGATCCGCCGCCGCGTAACGACCCGCCACCGCGCAATGATCCCCCACCGCGCAACGACCCGCCACCGCGCAATGATCCCCCATCGCGCAACGATCCTCCACCGCGCAATGATCCCCCACCGCGCAACGATCCACCGCAGCGCTCCGAATCGCCGCGCAGCGAGTCACCACGACCTGCTCCGGTAAAACCCGATCGCCCGATCGACAATTAGGACACAAGAGAAAAGAACAAGTCAGGAAGAGGGGCTTGCCCCGCTGTTTTAACCCAAGCAGCGGCGGGGGCAAGCCCCTCTTCCTGACTTGTTCTTTCTATTCTTTTTGTGACTTCTGTGCCGTTTGTGGCTAAGGAGTTATCTTAAGGCGAGGTAACTTTCGTGGCTCACCATCGACAGGTGCATCAACCTCACCGATCTGCGTCGCGCCCATGCGTTTGTAGAATCCCGCAGCGTTCGGATCGGAAGAGATCTCAACCGCATTCACATTGAGCTTTGCGGCGCGCTCCATCGCGTCGAGAAACAACTCTTTCCCGATACCGGTGCCGATCGCCGCGGGCGTCACCCACATGTGTTCCAGCTCAGCTTTGGGCCCCGCGAGACAAAGCGCGTAGAAGCCACGAATCTGTCCATCTTCTTCGTGAACATAGACGTGATTGTCGCGAATGAATTCGGGTGAAATCGTGAGGTCTGATTCCCAGTGTTTGATCCAGTTTTCGGGATAGCCCCAGTAACGCTTGGCGTCGAGCGCGATGGTTGTCAGGGTTGGTCCGTCTTCCGGCGATGCGCTCCTGATAGTCATTCCAGTGCTTATAATAACCGGATATGACAACAGAAATCATCGTCTTTCTCGAACGAAACACATTCAACGTTCCGTTTCGAAGACCTGCATTTGCGCACGAGTGGAGCGAGTTTGGAGAAACGGCGCCGGGTGAAGTTGTCGGGCGCCTCGCGCCGGCGACGATCGCGATCTGCAACAAGCTTCCACTCCGTGCCGAAACACTCTCGCAGTTGCCAAAGCTCCGACTAATAGCCGTGGCTGCAACCGGCGTCGATAACGTCGATCTCGCGTATTGTCGCAGCCACGACATCGCGGTCTGTAACACGCGCGGCTACGCGGTGAATTCGTTACCCGAGCATGCGCTCATGTTGATGCTGGCGCTGCGACGCAATCTCATCGCATATCGTAACGACGTGAAAGCAGGACGCTGGCGTGAGGCAAAGCAGTTTTGCCTGCTCGATCATCCGATCGGAGATCTCCGAGGTGCGACGCTCGGAATCGTAGGCTATGGGACGCTCGGAAAGTCCACAGCCCAACTCGGGCGTGCGATTGGAATGGAAGTGCTTGTCGCCGTGCGCGGTGATAGAACCGGATTTCAGGAAGTGTTACGACGCAGCGACGTGCTCTCGTTACACTGCCCGCTCACAGAAGAAACCAGGAATCTGATCGGCGCGAAAGAGCTCGCGCAAATGAAACCCGATGCGATTCTTATCAACACCGCACGCGGCGGGCTGATCGACGATCACGCGTTAATCGAGGCGTTAAAGACTGGCCGGCTTGCTGGTGCGGGTATTGATGTGCTGCGAAACGAGCCACCACGCGATGGAAATCCGTTACTCGAAGTCGATCTGCCAAACCTGATCGTGACGCCACACAACGCATGGGCCAGCCGTCAGGCAATGCAAACACTTGCCGATCAGTTGGTCGACAACCTCGAAGCATTCGTCCGCGGCTCGCCCCAAAACCTTGTTTAGCCACAAAAAGGCACAAAAACACAAAATGATTTTTTAGACCATTTGCGCTTTTTGTGGCTAAGCTCCGACTTCGTCGTGATGCTCGGTGGTGTAAAGACGAAGGATGTCTTGACCCTGGCGTGAGCGTGGATCGATAGTGCGCAGGTGCTTGCGACCCTGCATTTCCCAAATAGCCGTGACTACCCCATCTTTCTCCACAGCATGATACGTAATCTCTTCAGTGCTCGCTTCAGGCTCGGTTGCTGTCGCCGCGCCCTCACCTATTGCGGATTCATTCTCAGACATACGAACTCAAACATTCTCCAATCTCTTCGGTAGGTGTTTTTTTACGGTGTCGCGAATTGTTGCACATCACCCACGGCAACGCAACGCCATCTCAACCGCTTTGCGCGGCACGACGACGCCCCAGCCCTGTCGATCAACCTCGACTCCGTCAACGCGCTCGGCACTGTCGATCAGGATGCGCTTCACTTGTTGTGGCGTGAGTTTTGGATTTGCCTCGAGCATGCAGGCCACGATCGAGGAGACGATCGGCGCCGCGAATGACGTACCATCAACAAACTTGTAGTGCTCGTTGATCACGTTTCCCTCACGCAATTTGATCGTGATCAACTGCCGCAGCAGCGAAAGGGAAAGATCGCGCGCCGCGTAGATGTCTTTGTCAACCGTGGCGTGCGCAAGGATGATCTCGCGTAGCTCGTCGTCAGCAGCGTTGTCGAGCTGCGCATAAAGCCCAGCCTGGTCCGCTGTCGGCGTGTGCGGCAGGATTGGACCAGCAACCCAGATTCCCGGCGCGATCACTTCCGGTTTCTGCAGTCCGTCGATCGTTGGACCATACGACGAGCGATACATTCCGCGTCGTGCGCGATCAAGCGAGTTCTGATCGTCAAGACCACCGACTGCGATACACGACGGCGCACTCGCCGGCGGCAACACCGGATGCCCCGGAATCATTCCCGCATTCCCTACAGCACAAACCAAGGTCAATCCCGCTTTCACGACTTCTTCAACGAGCCGACACAATGCGTTTTGCAAATAAGTCTGCTCGAAGTCGCCGCCCGCAGAGATGTTGACGATGCGAATCTTGTATTTGTCTCGATTTTCAAACACCCAGCGCAGTCCGGTTTCGATGTTGCTCTCGGGAATGCGTCCGGTCTTGCCGATCTTGACGAGCACGACGTTCGCTTCCGGCGCGATGCTGCGATAGAAACCGGCAGACAGATGACCATTTCCCGCCGCAACGACCGAGGTCATCATCCCGTGCCAGCTTGCAACGTCAGACTTTTGCAGTGCAGGGACACCCTCTTCGGGCGCAAAGATGTTGTGATAGGCGAGAATGCGATTGTCCGGCTCGACCAAATCTTTGTGTGCGTAAAAGCCGGAGTCGAGAAATGCCACCGTGATGCCGCGGCCCGTGTAACGTTCGTCAGCGTCCATCCGCACCGGGACTGGTAGCGCCTGCTCAATTGTTTCAGTTATATTATCCAACGACTCCACAGTTGCAGATTACACGAGATTTCTAAGTAGCGTTAAAGGAGAGTTGTTGAATGAGAGCTAAAAATCTATCGATTCTGTTCGCAGCGCTTTTTGTGATTGCGGGCGCCGTTCTTGCCACGGGCGCTCGTGCTGAAGGTGAAGTGCCCGCGCCGCCGGCGATTGGCGCCGCCATTGACGACTTTACGCTTCCTGACGTCGACAACAAGGACCGCTCACTGAAATCACTCGCCGGAAAGAACGGCACGGTGCTCCTTTTCATCGCGGTGCAGTGTCCGGTTTCCAACGCTTACAACGAGCGCATGGCGAAACTTGCCGACGATTACAAAGCCAAAGGCATCGCCGTTATCGGTATCAACTCGAACGTTGCGGAAGATGCGCCAGCAGTTAAAGCCCACGCTGCAGAACACAAACTCTCCTTCCCGATTCTCAAGGATCCAGGCAACAAGATTGCTGATCGTCTCGGCGCTTCTGTAACGCCCGAGGCTTACTTCCTCGATGCGAACAACAAGCTTCTGTATCACGGCCGCATCGACAACTCGCGCAACGCCGCGCAAGTTGAGTCAAACGATCTGCGCAACGCGCTCGACTCCGCGCTCTCGGGCAAAGCAGTTGAGAAGACAGAAGCCAAGGCGTTCGGTTGCAGCATTAAACGCGGGTAAGTAAGTCATGCGTTTTACAAAATTAGTCATTCCCATCGCGTTGTGTATTTTGTTGTTAGGTTTCGCGGCGCCGGCCCAAAAGAAGCGCCGCTACACGAAACCAAAGACGCCTTTGCCTGTCGTCTCGGCGATCGATACGGACGCGCTCAAAGGCTTAATCACGCAGCAGCGTGAGCGTCCGTTGCTCGTTAACTTCTGGGCCACGTTTTGCGATCCGTGTCGTGACGAGTTTCCTGATCTCGTGAAGATCGATAAGGATTACCGGCCAAACTCGCTGGAGTTTGTCACGGTGTCGCTCGACGACATAGATCAGATCAAGACCGATGTACCGAAGTTTCTTAGCTCGATGAAGGCGACGATGCCGGCCTATTTGTTGAACGTCTCGGACCCCGAGCCCGCGATCAATTTTATCGATCGAAGTTGGCGAGGCGATCTGCCGGCGACATATCTGTACAACGAAAAGGGCGAGGTCGTTTACAAGCACATCGGACGCGTGAATACCGCCGAGCTGCGCGAGGCGATCGAGAAAGTAGTTAAGAAAGGTGATGGACAGTAAAGCCTAACCACAGATTACACGGATTTAAATCCGGATTTAAGATCCGTGTTATCTGTGGTTAGCTTTAAACTTCCAAATGATTACTCCCGAAGTTATTGCCGCACACAACCTCACACAACAGGAATTTGAGCGAATAAAGGAGCTACTTGGCCGTGAACCGAGTTTTGCCGAGCTCGGAATCTTCTCGGTCATGTGGTCCGAACACTGCTCGTACAAATCTTCGCGCATCCACCTCAAGCGTCTGCCCACAACTGGACCACGCGTGATCGTTCCGCCGGGCGAGAACGCCGGCGTCGTCGATCTCGGCGACGGCTGGTGCGCCGCATTCAAGATCGAGTCGCACAATCACCCGTCGTTCATCGAGCCTTTTCAGGGTGCCGCAACGGGCGTGGGCGGCATCCTGCGCGACATCTTCACGATGGGCGCGCGTCCGGTCGCGTCGATGAACAGCCTGCGTTTCGGATCGCTCGATAATCCGCAGCATGGTCGTCGCAATCGATCGCTGCTGGCCGGTGTCGTCGCGGGAATCGCGCATTACGGAAATGCGTTTGGGGTTGCGACTGTTGGTGGTGAAGTCGCGTTCGACGATGCGTACGCGTTCAATCCTTTGGTGAACGCGTTTGCACTCGGGCTCGTGCGACACGATCAGATCTTCTTCGGCAAAGCGACAGGCATCGGCAATCCGGTGCTCTATGTCGGCGCGAAAACCGGACGCGATGGAATTCACGGCGCGACGATGGCCTCTGCTGAGTTTGATGAAGAAGCACTGGAGAAACGTCCGACCGTGCAGGTTGGCGATCCCTTTCTAGAGAAGCTTTTGTTGGAGGCGTGTCTCGAGGCGATGCGCAGCGGTGCTGTCGCTGGCATTCAGGACATGGGCGCGGCGGGTTTGACGTCGTCGTCGTGTGAAATGGCGGCGCGCGCGTGCACAGGGATCGAGTTGGACCTTTCGCTCGTACCGCAGCGCGAGCAGAACATGACTGCTTACGAGATGCTGCTGTCAGAGTCGCAGGAGCGAATGCTGATCGTGGCGCATTCCGGTCGCGAGCGTGAGGTGGTGGATATCTTTCGCAAGTGGGACCTCGATGCGGTTGTGATTGGTCGCGTGCGAGACACGGGACGGATGCAGGTTGTTCACAACGGCGAGATGGTGGCGGACATTCCGGTCGAGGCGTTGACTGACGAAGCGCCGCGATACGAGCGGCCGATGGCGCCGGCGACAAACACCGGAACGCGGATTACGCGGATTGAAAACGCGGATCTGGGGTCAGAGCTGTTGCGGGTGCTCGCGTCGGGAAACATAGCTTCGAAAAACTGGGTTTATCGGCAGTACGATCATATGGTGCGGACGAATACGGCGATTCTGCCGGGGGCCGATGCCGCGGTTGTTCGGATTAAGGAAACAAGACGCGCGCTCGCGATGACGTTGGACGGGAATGGAAGGTATTGTGCGGCGAATCCAAGGGAAGGGGCGAAGCTGATTGTTGCTGAGGCGGCGCGCAATGTTGTTTGTGTGGGCGCGCGGCCGATCGCGATCACGAATTGTTTGAACTTCGCGTCGCCCGAAAAGCCGGAAGTGATGTGGTCGTTCTCGGAAGTGATCGATGGGATGGCTGAGGCGTGTCGCGCGTTCGAGACGCCAGTCGTTTCCGGGAATGTGTCGTTCTATAACGAGACTGAGGGGCGTGGGATTTTGCCGACGCCTGTGATCGGAATGGTCGGGCTGATCGAGGATGTGCGGCGCGTTGTGTTACCGGGATTTAAAAAGTCAGGCGACGTGATCGCGCTGCTCGGGACGACGCAGGACGATTTGGTCAGCCCCGTGCCTGAGCTTGATCTCGATCGTGAGTTGGCGGTGCAAAAGGCTTGTCTCGAGGCGGCCGAAGCGGGGGTGCTGCTTTCGGCGCATGATTGTTCAGATGGCGGACTGGCGGTCACGCTTGCTGAATCGTGTTTCTCGTCGCTCGGACGTGACGCGATCGGCGCAGATGTAGATCTTAAAGGTGAGATTGGCCCAACGGCGCTATTGTTTAGTGAATCACCGTCGCGGATTGTAATCAGTTTCGACGCGGCGGGGACGAATACGGTGCAGGAAATTGCTGAGCGTAATAAGGCGCCGTTCGCGATCATTGGGCGCGTTGGGGGAACTCGTCTAACGATTAACGTGAATGGAAATGAAGCCATAGCGATGGCTGTATCTGAGTTAGAAGCGGTCTGGAGAAGTGCGTTGTCGGACAAGTTGCAAGCAGAGGTCGTGAGCGTTTAGATGATTTAAATGCATCCCGTCATCTACCTCAACAAAAGCATGGTTGAGGCGACGAAAGCGCGCGTCGCGCCCGTTTCTTCCGCGATGCTTTACGGGCGCGGCGTATTCACCACGCTGGCCATCTACAATTCACAACCATTTCTCTGGTTCAAACACTGGCAACGACTCACCACACACGCTAAAAAACTCGATGTGGATTTCACCGGCTGTAACGAGAAGAACGTCGGGGACGCACTGCAAAAATTGATCTCGGTCAACCAGGTGAACGCCGGACGCGCTCGAGTCATCATGCTCGCGCGGCATGGTCGTGATATCTGGAAGACGAAGGTGCCCGGCACGAAGAAGACCGATCTGCTGATCATGACGGGGGATCCGCAAAAGCCTGCGCCCGCAGGCTTATCGCTTGCGGTCTCGCCTTATCGCACCAACACGTTCTCACCGCTGTCGGGAATCAAGAGTTTGAACTATCTCGATCACGTGCTTTCGTGGGAAGAAGCGCAGAGCCGCGATTTTGATGAAGCAGTGGTGTTGAATGAGCGCGGCGAGATCGTTTCAGCGACGACGGCGAACTTGTTCTGGGCGAGAAGCGGCACGCTCCACACACCAAACTTGAGCACGGGCGCGCTCGCAGGCATCACGCGCGAATGCGTGATCGATATCGCGAACAAGCATTTCATTCCGGTACTCGAGGGAATTTACGAGATGACCGATCTGACTGACGCGGATGAGATTTTTTTGACTTCGTCAAGTTTGGGTGTAGCGGCTGTGACGACGTTCGACTTCCGCAGATACTCGGATAACGGCCGTATTACCAATATGATCGCTGAAGCTTACAACAAGCTTATCCACTCAACGGCATCGATCTGATTCTCTTGCCTGTTAGATCAAATATCGCATTCGCAACAGCGGGGGCGAGGCCGACGATCGGCGTTTCACCGGCACCCGCTGATGGCAGATCTTTTCGATCGAGCAGAACGATTTCGATCACCGGCGTGTCGCTAAACCGCGGCAATCGATACTGCGAAAACTTCCCATTCAGAATCTGCCCGTTCTTAAACTGAATACTCTCGAACATCGCGCCACCAATCGCCTGCACCACTGCGCCTTCAACCTGATTGTGCAAGTGCAACTGGTTGACGATCGCGCCACACTCGAAACTCTCGACCACGCGCTCAATCTTCACGCGTCCGGTCTTCGCATCAACTGAAACCTCCGCCGCGGTCGCGATGTAACTACCCTTCTCGAATCCACACGCAATGCCGCGCCCGCGTCCCTCAGTTTTCTTGCCGCTCCAACCAAACTTATCGGCCGCCGCTTCCAATACAGCCTTCAAGCGCGCATCCTTGATGTTCTTTAAACGAAACTGCAACGGATCCATGTTAACGAGTTGGGCCAACTCATCCATGTGCACTTCACGCGCGAAGTGATTCGCAGTCGCAGCAAGTCCACGATACGAGCCCTGTCGCAGCGGCGACTTGCTGGTGTGAAACTGAATGTCCTGGTTCGGAAAGTCGTACTTGACCTGAATACCCGAGCCGCCGGAGTTGTAATTATGAAACTCCCACGCCGTGACAGTGCCGTCGTTCTTCACGCCGCTGTTCACTTCGATCACACCCGCGGGACGAAAGTAGGCCCAGTTGAACTCTTCCTCGCGCGTCCAGACGAGCTTGACCGGCTTGCCAGCCGCGCGTGCGAGCCGCGCCGCTTCGACGGCGCATTCGCCCGTGTGCTTGCCACCGTAACCGGAACCCGTGTCAGGCACGATCACACGAATCTTCTCTTGCGGAATGTGAAACGCTTCGGCCAGCTCCTCACGAACGCCAAACGGGCGCTGCGTGCCGGTCCAAACTGCCAGCTTGCCATCGTTCCATTCGGCGACGGCAGCACGTGGCTCGAGTGGCGCGTGCGCAATGTAAGCGATGTTGTACGTTTGCGAGAGCTTCTTGTCCGCAGTCGCCATACCATCGGTGATCGATCCAATTGGCCGCGCGCGACCCGCCTGAGCATTCTTCTTCAAATAAGCGAACAACTCGTCGTTGCCCGGTTGTCCGGGTGCCTGCCAATGGACCGCGATCGCTTTCTCCGCACGCATTGCAGTTGCACGATCCGGCGCTACGACACCGATGAAGTCACCATCACGCACTACCACAACGCCCTGCATTGCCTCGGCCGCCTTCGTGTCACTCGACACGAGCTTTGCATCGAGCGCCGATGGTCTAACGATGCGACCGTAAAGCATGCCTTCGCGTCGC
>DATFDT010000368.1:0-14683 GCA_035251975.1 Pyrinomonadaceae bacterium
TCTTCAGATCGCCACTCGATCAGATCAAGACGTGACAGTCGCCACACTTCGCCACGACGGGCGAGTGCAATCGCACGCGCGCCATTATCCGAAATCACGAGCTTTTCAGCAGGTTGATCGAAGTGTGTGACGGTGCGACCATCGCGCGTTAACAGCCTCGCGCCAATCTCTCCGAGTGCGACGAGCATCCGGCCGTTTGGCAGTAGCAAAGCATCGTGGACCGGCATCGAGCCGCAGTCTGCAGCAACACAACTGATCGAGAGCAATGGAGTCACCGGCTGATCGTGCTCGACTGGAAATTTCGGTACGTCCGTTCGCAATGGACCATCACCACTGAAGTTGACGAGACGAGTGAACTGCTTAGCATTGACTGCACTCGCGTTTTGTCCTGCGTCGCGCAAAATCGCACGCGCTGCGACCCGAGCTAATGTTCGTGCTTCCCTTGTATTGTCTCCGTTAGCGAGTGCTTCGGCGAACGATGCACGTGTTTCCTGTAGCTCGTAACTTTCATCTTCGAGAAACATCAGCGCCCTACGACGTATGTTCTCGAAATCATCAGGAACAATCGTCAACTTGCGAGCGAGCATCCGGCCGCTCACCGGGCCTCCAACCTCAATCGCGGTATCAATCCATTCACAAGCTCTCCCCCGTTGAGACTTAATGGGCCAGATGACATCAACTGCACTTACGTAATTACCGCCCGCCGCCAACGACTCAGCCCATATCGCTCTTAGCTTCTCTGCCTGTTCCTTGTTTGTTTTTTCAAGTCGCAGGACCGCATCGGCAAACGCCTGTGTCCGTCGAGCGATCCCGACAGCGCGCTCAATATTGCCCGCCACAAACCACTGACGCACTACGAGACCAGGCGGCAGCTCACGTCCTTCCGCCAGCTCAGCGGCAAGCTTTAGTTTGCCGTGTCTTTCAAGAAACGCGACAGCTTCTTCATTCGCACGTAACAGCTCAGCGAGAACAAACGCCGCTTCTTCGATCCGGTTTTGAGCCTCAAGGCGTTGGAAAGCCGCGCGGTAAAGCTGGTTGAGGTACGACATCACGTCGATGCTGAGGCCGATACTGCTTGAGCTGTGCCCTTGCCACGGAAAGATCGAAAGACTGGCTCTCGGCGACGGCACACCGAGCGCAGGTCGTTGACTCAGTGAAGAGAAATCACCGAACGGGATTGCGTGTTTGAGTGCTTCAGTGAGATCGCCACGCTCAAACATCTCCATCATCTCGCCGATATACGCAGCTTGCCGGCGACCCAGTACTCGTGACAGACGTGATGTGTGTAATAGCCGCATGCCAAGGCGCATGAGCCATCCGCTACTGAATGATCCTTCATCGCTGCTGGTCTGTTGCAGAGTTGTGTATCTCGACGAGTTTCGCGATCGCAGTCGTTTTAAAATCTCCGAGGAAATAAAACCGATAAATCCTCCGAGCCAACCACGAAGCTCCTGCGCGGCGCTCCAATCGCCGGACTGTTTAGCATCTCCAGACGCCGCCAACTTAATCGCAGCAATTGCCTCTTGACGTTCTGAAGCTTCTGCCGGTACGCCGTCGAGTTTGGCCCGAGCATCAAACGGCAGCGCTTCGGCAACTACCTTCGGTTCCGCAAAAGCTGCCCCCAGCGTAGTAACTTCCACAACTTTGAATGCAGTAACGTCGAGCCATTTCTCAGGAGATTCCGCACTCGATGAACTTAGCTGCGCTACTTGCGCAACGCCCCCTTTTGCAAAAACAACTGAATGAGACGGAGCCTGCAACAACTCAAACTCATCCTGCAACAACGGTAGCGCCGACAGCACATCTTCGATTTTGACCAGAGGTGTCGCCACAGAATGAGCAGCGTCGACTCTGATAGTTGATGATAAACGAACGAAATGATTCGGTCCGTCCGTGAAGATTTGCACTCCTGATTCCCAGAGGTTGAGGATTCGCCGTCGAGTTTCTGCAACACCGATCAGATCGGTATTGAATAGAAAGCCTGCCGCTTCCACCCGGCCTTTATGCGCAACTTTGCGCGGGCGCATCATTTCTCGCCCTCCGGAAGATAGCGACAAAGATCCGCACGATGTTGCACTGAATAGATTACGATTTCACCATCGACCGTTGAATAGGCGATGTAAGGCGCTCGCTGGGATAGCGCGATGTGCGTGATTTGTGCGTGAGCCCGGAGAATCTCTTTTCGCCAATTACGCCCGTTCAGACTAACGGTCATAAGATCGTCTTCGAGTGCGAGCAAACCGATATCCGCAATGCTATGCATCTCAGCCATAACTCCGAATACTTTTGCGCCATAAGGCTTAACGAGGTCCTGTCGCTGGTTACTGGTAATTACAATCCACTGAAATTCGGTTTGTTCCAGCGCGAGTAATCCATACTGTGGGTGAGCCCATCCTGGCGATGGTCCAAAGAAGGCACGAAGCGCTTTTCCCTCGAATGTTGTTGCCCTGTCGACATGCCCTCCTCCGATAGAAACGATGCGAAACTCATCGTCAGGCCATTCACGACCGACATAGACCAGACGAGAATCAAAAATGTTAACTGCGAGTACGTCGGTCGCAACCAGATGCACCGTCCCTGACAATGGCCTTGACCCAAGTGACTTCGCTTCGCCTTTTAGTCGCGAAAACCGAAACAAACAGCCTGCTCCATCTATCGCCGCCATCTCTCCATCCCACGGCAAAGAAAAGCACGGCATGAGTAGACCGTCATCAGCAGAAGGTGTGAAGAACACATTGCTGTTGTAGCCTGCGTAAGCACCAGGCGGGAGCTTGATCGGCGCCTGCCGGCAATACTCGAGGTTTACTAAACGATCTTCAGTCGAGATTAAAGCGATCGCACGGCCGACTCTTCCGACCGCACACACTGATTGCCATTTGTGTGTGTGATAGCTTCGGGGTCGCCCGGCGCCTGCTCGCGGTGAGTTAGGAACGTTGAACGCAGTCACGCCCCATTTCGCTGTTCGCGTGAAGAGTTTCGTTCCGGTCATGTCGAAGAGGAGGCCGGAGCCAGTGTAAGTCGAAGCTGCTGTCTTCTGTATCTCAGGAACTGCAGCAGCAAACGGGTCGCGCAGGAGACGCGTACTGATGTTGTTTGCGGGAAGTTCGAGTGTTACTTCGGACAACGATCCGGAGGCGCCCGTGCACGACAGTCTGAGTTCACGTTTATCGGGTTCAAGTACATCCTCAACATAGAGTCTTGACGATCGTCTCTCAGTTTTGATGCGCGACAGCCGGTTCCCGCCGATTAACCAAACGTCGTCGAGTCCACTCCAGGTCGCAAGCTGCTCCTCCCACAATTCCACGTGAGTGTCACACACTTCACAATCACTTCTACCTTCAAGGAGCGCCATGATGGTCCCGGCATTTACATCTCGATAGGTCGTTTCCAGTTCCTGTAACACTCCCCACGAAAAAGTTGAATGTGCCGAATCGGCGCGATTGGCTAACACAATCAGTGCGGCGATGTGAGCGATGCGAGGTGAGCCGATCTGACTCGGGCCGGCGTCGAAAAGGGCCAGCGATGATCGTGTCCCGACTGGTGATGAATGCGCACGGCTCAGAAAAAGATGTTCACCCATCACGGCGCGTCGCATAAACTCGTCTTCGAGTTCATCGGCGAGCATCCACTCGGATAGCAAGAGTCGCTCGTAAGTTCCGCGCCGGTTGAGCCCGTCAAAACCGTCGGGTTCGCCTTCCTTCTCATTGAGACGAGGTTGTGGCGAGCCAATCAGCATTGAGACGCGCTGAATCATTGGACCAAGCGCCAGACTTACTTCTTCGGGAAAGATGTTGAGATAGCTTGCCCAGGGCGCGAGCGATGGCGGAAGGTTCATAGAACAGCCTCCTGCCATTTGATCAGTGAAGCGCGTGCAATCGTTCGCGCTTCTGAAAGCGGAACGAGCGCAGGTGGATCAAGCAACAAGGCGCACGGTCCACTCTGGTCGTGAACAATTGACAGCGATCGTTGCAGCAGCGCCGCTGGTACCGACGGCTCGAGATTCGTCGGGAACAACAATGACGGCGATTGCGAGTCGTATCCGAGATAGACCACGCCGTTGACCCACGGCAACCACTTCTCTTCTCCAAGAATAACGAGTAGACCTGGCGCACCGACGGCTTTGTAGTGTGAAAGCGAATCCGGATCACGCAGAAGGCGATGGGCCAGACTGGTCGCAGCCGTGCCACGCGCTGCTACTCCGACTGGTACGAGTGGAGTAAAACGTGGCCGCCATGCTACTTCGATAAGCTGGTTCTGCGTTTCTAGCTTGATTGTCCCAACACCTCAATAATTCGAACGCGCAACTCGATCAATTCCGCGGGCATGTGATCAGGTGTGAAACCGGCGTCGATTTCCCTTGCGATTCCTTCCAGTTGTAGTCGCCACGCGAGGTTTTGTTCGCCCTCAGAATTTGCGGGACGGGCGCCAAGGATCTCGCGAGCGGCCTGGGCCACCCTCGTTGCACGCGCCAGTGGACCAAGAGAAGCTTCTTCTGCGGCGACTGGGAGGGTTGCGTTCTCAGTAGCGGATAACAGATCGCGCAAACTGTCGCGACCGAGACTTTGCTGTTCGCGTGTCGGTAGAACAAAGATGAGCGGCCAGAGATCTGCCTCTGTTGGTTTAGCGCGTCCCGCCATGAGCGCGGCGGCCGCGATCAGCTTCTGAGCTCTTACCGCACGGCGATCAGTGAGAGTGATTCCGGCTCCTCGCAAGGTACGAAGAGCTTGAGCGATGCGCTGTCTAACGCCTGACATGTCGGCCTTGCGCGCCGCAACAGTTAATACTTCGATGTCGTTCAAGCCGGCCGTCACGAGTCCGGGCGACTGGTTGAGTGACCAACCACTCTCGAGCAGTTCTTCCAGCATCGGATCGGGAATCGGATCGACAAAACAACGCACCAGAAATCGATCCGCGAAGGCTGCGAGTGCTGCGTCCTCAGGCAAACTGTTTGACGCACCCACACAAACACGCAGCGGACATCTCATATTGGTGTGGCCGCGGCGAAACACGCGCTCGTTTAGAATTCCGAGCAGCGTGTTCAGAATCGCCGTCGAGCCCTGAAAGATCTCATCGAGAAAAGCGATGTCAGCTTCGGGCAACATGCCGAGCGTATCGGTTTCAACCGAGCCGTCTTTTAGTTTGTGAAGATCGACTGGACCAAAAATTTCGCTCGGTTCAGTGAAGCGGCCGAGCAGATACTCGAAGTAACGGCCGCCTGTCGCGCGTGCGATTCGTCTCACGGCTTCACTCTTCGCTGTTCCGGGCGGTCCGATGACGAGTACGTGCTCTTCCGCGACGGCAGAAAGCGCAACCATTTCGACGAGGGCTTCACGCTCCACCAGACCTTTGGTGGTGGCGGCGATGACTTCTCGCAGTGACGCAGAGGCTTCAATTACAGATTGATTAGTTAGCATAATTTTAAGAACAGACAGTACACAAAAAGCACAAAAGGACAAAAGCCTTTTGTGCCTTTTGTGTACTCATGGTGCTGCGAATAGGGCGAGCTCGGAGATAGCGGGGCAGACTGGCGCGTGGGTGATTCGGAGCCGAACCTTCGTTGTGGTTACGGATTTTTCGCGCAGCAGTTTGCAATTGCCGATGCTTGTCCCGCGCGCGAATTCTCGCCAGGCGTTGTCTTTCCAAATGTCCACCGCAAACGCTTCGACGCGCTGGCCGAGCGGAAGATATTCGCGTACGCGAACGACGTTGAACGTTTGCTCCCGACGAAGACTGATGATCAACTCCGGCGTCTTGATCTGATCGTCGGTAGTCCAATACGTATCACGCCTGCGGTCGATCACGTTTCGTGGAGAAAACCCTGATCGTGTATTGCTTGCACTAACGTGAGCACCCTGCGCGTGATCGATCGAAAACGTCGCATCCAAAATACGACGGAACTCGCGCAGTGAATTCACGTCCGTGACCGGAATCTGCCCGCGACGATCCGGCGCCAGATTAAGCAAGAAAGAAGCTCCGCGACCGACAGACAAGTAATAAAGGTCAACAAGCGTCGCCGCGCTTTTCACCTTGCTATCTTCAGCCAGATGATAGAACCAACCCGGTCTGATCGAAACATCACATTCTGCCGGTACCCAGTGCGAACCAGGACGGTCGCCTCGATTCAGTCGAGTTTCGTCGGCTCGACCCGGCGCGAAATCGTCTCGATTGAGCGTACTCCAGCAAGGATCGCCTGCAATCCCGCGTTCATTACCGACCCAACGTACGTCTGGTCCAGCATCGCTGAAAAGACACGTATCAGGTTGAAGACTACGTACAAGGTTCCACGTCGTGGGCCAATCGTAGTAAGTATCGCGATCGATCCGGCGTGTCTCACGCGCGCCACCGTAATATCCATCACCGCCATTGGCACCATCGAAGAAGATCTCGAAGATCGGACCGTATGAGGTTAGTAGTTCGCGCAATTGATTACGGAAATAGATCAAGTACTCAGGTCGACCGTAATTCTTATGATTTCGATCCCACGGAGAAAGATAGATGCCAAATTTTAATCGATACTTGCGACAGGCAGCGGCTATCTCCTTCACGACATCGCCACGTCCATTTCGCCACGGGCTGTTCTTTACCGAATGTTCGGTATATTTCGACGGCCACAGACAGAACCCATCATGATGCTTGCAGGTAAGGATCAAGCCTTTCATTCCCGCAGCCGCTGCTGTACCCACGATCTGTTCCGCATCGAAGTCAGTAGGGTTGAAAAGTGAAGGAGACTCATCTCCATAACCCCATTCTTTGTCGGTGAATGTGTTGATAGTGAAATGGATGAACCCATAGAACTCCATTTCCTGCCAGCGGAGTTGTCGGCTTGATGGCGTCGGACCGTACGCTGCAGGTGGTCCAACCTTAACGGCGGCGGCGGATGCCCCCCGCGTTGCCAGAATGAGCGAAGAAAAGGAACGAAGGAGAAACCGGCGTCGATCTTCCCTGCTCACGCTTCACTCCTCGATGGCGTTATGCAATCGGGGCGGCCGGACTCCACGTCGCTCATAGATTCTGCGTCCTTTCCAAGTGACGCCTCGACCGGTGGTGATCCTGATACATGAGTCAAACAACATCGCATATATCAAAGCCAGGCCGAGTGGGGCTGTCAACGCATAAATCATCGAGACTTCGGAACGTCTGCTGGCAATCGCCATGACAAGCACTTGAAGTAACCATGACGAGGCCGCTGTAACAATAACCAGACCAAGTCCTGCACTTATGCCCAGCACGGTGGCTAACACCGCTACCAGACCAATGAGCGGCGGCACGACAGCTCCCAAATACATCGACACGACACAAGCTAACGCTAACGGAAATGAGAAGTTGACGCCTGAGAACCAGTTTTTGGTACTGCACTCCCACATCTCAGCAAAGTTTGTGTACATGCGTGTTCTGATCAATGCCGGAGCGCGTTCAATCAACAAACGTGCGTTTGAACGTTTGATTCTTTCCGCCAGCCGCACGTCTTCCATCACTTCATCCTTCAGCGCTTCATAACCACCGACTCGCTCAAGCACCGTACGCCTGATCAAAAAGAAGCCTCCGATAGCCGCAGCGCGATCCGACTTTGGATCATCGATACGGTAAGAGATCGTGAACATCAAAAATACCCATTCCCAGGTGGGTATCATCACGCGCTCCCAGAATGAAACCGTCTCAAAACGTGGGATCAAGGTCAACGCATCTTCGTTACTTTCGAGTACACGGTCCAGGGCGGTGCGCAAGGCTGCTGCTTCGAAGATCATGTCTGCGTCAGTGGCCAGGATCCATTCGCCGCGAGCATGCTTTAACGCTTGCTGCATAGCGTGAGGTTTACCGAGCCATCCCGGCGGCAGCTCTTCGCCTTCAATCACACGGAGTCGCTCATCAGTCATGGCGAGTGTTTTCAAAATCGTTCCGGTGTTGTCGGTGGAACGATCATTAACAGCTATGACCTCAAAGTTTCCATAATCCTGAGCGAGGATTGAGCGAATGCAGGGCTCGAGCACGCGCTGCTGCTCGTTGCGGGCGGGAACTAAAATCGACACGAGCGGCACATCACTGGCTGTCAAACGCAGATTGGGCGTGGCTAACAAAGGCCTTTGCCGAGATAGACTGTAAATCGTGAGAACCACGATTACGAGCCAGGCAAAAGCAATGAAGTAAAGCGCGCTGATGAGAAGTGTGAACACCGATTAAGTCAGTTCCACTAAGAAATTACGTAAAGGTTCGAGTGTTTGATCCGGATGATAGATGACGCCGCCGCCTGTCGGCAAGCCGATTCCCCTCGTGTTGTTTGCTGATAACCGCAGGAGATCTCGTGTTGTTTTCCAGTTATTGGATTCTTCGTGGGCGCCGATGATGAACGGGACTAATTTGAAGGTTTCGAACAGCGAACCATCAGCGGCAAGACCGCACAGGCCCAGTTGAACCGCTCCGGCAGAAACACCGATCAAAGTCGCTCCCTCCGAGTATCTCCTAACGATGTGGTTATTTAATCCGTTGGTAAGGAAGGTCCGCCATCCTAACTCAACATCACCGCCGGCAAGCAGGATGATGTCAGCGTCGTTGAGGAATGCGAGGTCTGTTTCAGAGACATCGGAAGGGATCATCCTACAATCGCGGATTCCAAAACCTTCCATAGCAGCTACGAAGAGCCCGTAAAAATCCGGATTGTCGCCGTTTGATGCACCTATGTAAGCAGCTTTCGGTTTGTCTTTCAGTACCCTTTCGAGAAGTGATTGATCGTTCTCGCGCCAAAAAAGAAGCTGGCTATCGGCTAACAGAACAATGGGCTGCAACGTAGCCACTGATAACACAGATTTGAAATCCGGATTTTTCATCTGTGTCATCCGTGGCTAATTCTGCACGGCGATTTGATACTGCTCCAATTTGCCGTTGGGCAATTCGTAAGTCCACGCTCGCAGTGTCTGTTTCTCGAAACGCAGTAAGTACACTCGCAACGTCATTCCGCCGCGCAATCCTTGTCGAACCTGGGTGAACTGTCTGGGTGTACCCAGTGGCGACAAACCAGTCGCAAAGTCCTGTAACGCTTGCTCACTGAAGTAGGCGTTCGCGTTATCGGTGAATAGCGAACGATCGATCGTGCCGTGCTGTAGTCCTTCAAAAATCTTCTTCGCCTGCTCTAACTTCTCGGGTGTTTTTGGATCATTCTGTTCAAAGAGCAACGGGACAATGCCGTGGGCAATATCACCAGCTGCCGAAGAGGCATCCTGATTTGTAAGCGCCACCACCGATACGCGTTCATCGGGAAACACGATGCTTTCCGACACAAACCCCGATACTTCCCCGCCATGTGAGACCGCGCGATGTCCCGCTTCTGTCGCGAGGCTAACGCCGAGTCCATAACGAGTTCCCATACCGTTGTTTAGTTGCGCCTCACGTTCCAGCTCACGATATGAAGCTGGTCGCAGGAGCTTCTGGTCCATGATCGAGATATTCCACTTCGCGAGATCTTCAGCCGTCATCGCGAGCTCGCCGGCCGCGAATAGCCAGCCTGGTCCTTCCTTGGGCGACATCCGCAATGGTCCAAGCGCATAACGCATGTATCCCGTCGGATCCGTATCGCCTAACTTCTTCTCATCGATATTAGCGACGCTGGCCATGCCGAGCGGTGAGAATACCTTTTCCTTTAAGAATTGCAGGAGTGGTTTGCCGCTTACCTTTTCGATTATGACGCCGGCAATGACATAGTTCGTGTTGCTGTACTGCCACTTCGTCCCCGGATCAAAATCCAAAGGCTTTCGCGCCCACATGTCGAGAATCTTCGCAGCGGTCACCGGCTGCAGCATCATCGGCATGACGTAGTCCCGTGGCCAGTAATCCTGATAGCCCGACGTGTGCGACAACAACTGCCTGATCGTCACTTCATTCGCTCGCGTTAGATCAGGAATAAACTTCCCTACCTTGTCATCGAGCGACAGTTTTCCCTGCTCCTGCAAGAGCAAAATCGCCACCGCGGTGAACTGTTTACTGATGGAACCGATGCTATATCGCATTGCGGAAGTTGCCGGCGTCTTCGGTTCGAGTCGTGCGGAACCGTAAGCATTCAAGTAGACGATCTTTCCATCTTTCACCACCGCGATCGAAGCGCTCGGCACGCCTGTCTTCGCTAATGTATCGGTAGCCAGTTTGTCGATCTTGCCACGAAGCTCAGGCGCGAGCTCCTGGGCACTGGCGTGGATACCAAACAGTAATACGGCGATGATTAATCCATAGCGCGACAACAAACCGCGAGCTTTAGGCATAGTGTTCTCCTTGAGATCGGTTTTGCCAAATCCTTACAACAGACGAAGCGTCAAAGTCTAGTCGATTTGATAGCCGCTGGTTTCATTTGACCAAATTGCACAACGCGGATCCTGAAGCAGCTCTGCAAAAGACCACTACCGCTGTCGAGCTTATCCGAAACCGGAATGATAAGTTGCTGAACTTATCGTACCGGCAGATTGTTGGGCAGCGTGTTGATTGTTTACTCGCATTAGAGCGTACAGAGGATGCCCGAACTGAACTCAATAAATTACACGACGATCAGATTGAAGGAGGATGTCTAGTCGTCTAAGGTTTTGCCGCGATGAGATACAAGCGGTTTCCGGTGGCGAGATAAAGTGTGTCCCCGACCAGTGCCGGACGTGAATAGAGCGGCGCGTCCATTTCGATCTGCGCCAGCAATTCCTTTCGCCGTCCGGCACGAAGAATGGTCATGATGCCTTCTTCGTTTCCAACGTAAAGCCGGTCCCCGGCTAGCAGGAGGCTTCCCCAGATGGCCGCGTTCGTCTCATGCTTCCAGACTTCGGCGCCGGTTGCAGCGTCCAGACAATGAATCGTTCCACCCAGGTCACCAACGTACAACAGACCGTCCTTCACGACCGGCGTTCCCACCACGCGACCGACGTTGCGAGAAGTCCAGAGGAGTCCGCTCGTGGTGACGTCGCCGCGGCCGCTGGGATTGATCGCATGAATCAATGAAGGTCCGTCGCCATGCGTTGGATCCTGGCCCATGGCAACAAACACACGACCGTCATCGAACACGGGTGAAGCAATGATAGAGCCGCGCGAAAGCACGCCGGGTCGCGGCAGCCAGCGCGCGTCTTTCGGGTTGCCGTCAAATCGCCAGAGTTCGTGACCAGTCATCGCGTCGTAAGCGCGCAGCCAGCCATCTCCTCCACCAAACAGCACCTGCATGCGCCCGTTGATGTTGACCGCTACAGGACTGGACCAATCACCATGCAGCACCTGGGCGCCTGGTCCAATAGCGCGCCAAACCACTTCGCCCGAGTGCTTGTCTACCGCGATCAGATTTGGAGCGCGCGGCGATGGCACACGCGTATGTCCTTCATTCTGCCCGTTGGACGTACCGACCATCAGCAGATCACCGACGGGCAATACTTCGCTATTGCAAGATTCATGTGGAAAGACGCCCAGGGCAGGCATGTCAAGTTGCCAGATGATATCGGCTGCAGCGTTGTCTTTGAAGATTTCTTGCTGATACGGACCATTGTTCTCGCCGTCACGGAAACCATTCGTGTCGAGACAACGGAGCTGACACTCGGCAGTGACGTAGTACAACCGATTCCGTTCGAGGTAAGGGGCACTGGTTGTCGAAGGCAGCAGGAACTGTCGCAGGCCGCGGTCCACTCGGGGGGCCACGTCCTGCCAGAGGAAAGTGCCATCCGTGACTCGAAAAGCCATGAGCACGCCTGCATCTTCCCGAAAGGAGTGATTCATTTTCCGAGTATTGTCCGTACCGACATAGACCACATCGCCGGCAACTACGGGACGGCCAAACGATTCGTTTCCAAGTTCGACACTCCAGACAATGTTCCGACCAGTGGCCGGATCCCAGTCAAACGGGGGATTGCCGGTTTGAGTTGCCGTGGTCTGAGGTTGGGGTACGACGAATGGGGCTCGCACAGGACGCGAGTCAGCAGGATTTTCAGACTCGACACCAGCGATTTTATTCAACGCCCACTCAGCTTCGTTGCGCAGTGCGAGATCTTTTGCGGCCTCTTTTAACGCGCTACGCGCTGTCTGCGCTCTTGGCCCGATGCTTCCGAGTGCTCCGGCGGCGCAGATCCGCACATATAGGAATTCATCCTTCAAAGCTTCAATCAACTGCGGCACAGCAGACTGCGCAGCCGGGCCAATACTGCCGAGGGCCTCACCTGCCGCCCATCGCACGCCCGGAATCGGATCGCGCAACGCCCGAGCGAGATCCCTGGTTGCCGCGCTCGCTTTTGGACCGATCGACGCCAATGCCTCCGCCGCGTAAATACGGACGTGTGGTTCATCGTGCGTGAGAGCATTGACGAGAGCGCCCACTGAAGGACTGGCCCTGCTGCGCAAAGCACCGAGGGCACGCGCGGAATCCGCTACGACCATCGAATCGTCGTCTCTCAGTGCTCGTCTCAACGCCGGTTGAATCGATTGTGTATCGGGTGCGAGGTCAATCAAAGCATCAGCGGCGAGGCGGCGGATTTCGACCTGCGGATGTCGAAGCAGTTCCACGAGAAGCGGAATGGCTGGTGGACCGATCCGCCGGATGATCTCAAAAGTCTCCCATTGCAGATCTTCATCGCCACTATTGATGAATCGTCTCAACAGCGGCAGCGAACGTGCCGCTCGTTGGACCAGCACGTCCTCGGCGTTTGCCCGGACCTTCGCGTCGTTGGACATTACTCGATCGGCCCAGTCACGCGTGGTTTGAGCTAGTACTGAAATCGGCAGGATACAAAGCAGCGCGGAGAGGATCAGATATCGCATGGTCGAGCCCTAAATCGTTTTGCCACAAAAGGCACAAAAACACAAAAAGTTAGGCTCAGCGCGCCAAAATATCGGTCTTACATTTTGTGTTTTTGAGCCTTTTCGTGGCTAAATTTTGCTTCGATCTTGGCCCACGTGTCGCGAAGGCCGATGGTCCGATTGAAGACCAACTTATCTCCGGAATCGCGGTCGACACAGTAATAACCAAGGCGTTCAAACTGGTACTTAGTCCCCGGCTCTGCGGCACGCATGCTCGGTTCTATTTTGCAGTCGTGCATTACCTGCAACGACTCGGGATTCAGATTACCGGTAAAGTCGTGCCCTTCTTCAACCTCGTTCGGATCCTCTTTAACAAAAAGATTGTCATAGAGTCGAACCTCTGCTGGTAAAGCGTGCTCAGCCGAGACCCAGTGAATCGTGGACTTGACCTTTCGACCATCGGGCGTGTTACCGCCGCGTGTAGCCGGATCGTAAGTGCAACGGAGCTCTACAATTCTGCCGCTACTATCTTTGATGACTTCTGTGCAGGTGATTAAGTAAGCATAGCGGAGGCGCACCTCGCGACCCGGAGCGAGCCGGTAAAACTGCTTCGGCGGATCTTCACGAAAGTCGTCTTCTTCTATAAACAACGTCTTCGAAAACGGAATCTTTCTACTTCCTGCAGCAGGGTCTTCGGGGTTGTTGATAGCATCCATCTCTTCCACGACGCCATCCGGATAGTTTTCTATCACGACGCGTAATGGTTTCTGCACACACATCACGCGCGGAACAATCTGATTCAAGTGTTGGCGCAGAAAGTATTCGAGTTGCTGTAACTGAGTGATGCCGTTCGTCTTGGAAACACCAACACTGGCGATGAAGTTGCGGATGGCTTCGGAAGTGTAACCGCGCCGGCGCATACCCGAGAGCGTTGGCATACGCGGATCATCCCAACCCTCGACATGTCCTTCTTCGACTAACTTCAGTAGCTTGCGTTTGCTAAGCAGAGTATGGGTGAGGGCCAGCCGGTCAAACTCGTACTGCCGCGAAGGAAATATCCCGAGCTGTTCGATGAACCAATTATATAAAGGACGATTATTATCGAACTCCAGCGTACACATCGAGTGGGTTACGCGCTCGATCGAATCTGATTGCCCATGCGCATAATCGTACATCGGGTAAATACACCACTGATTACCCGTGCGATGGTGGTCCATGTGCAGGATCCGATACATGACCGGGTCGCGGAAATTGAGATTTGGAGAGCTCATGTCGATCTTCGCACGCAGAGTTCGCAAACCGTCCGGGAACTCTCCCTTCTTCATGCGCTCAAACAGATCGAGATTCTCTTCAACAGAACGATTGCGGTAAGGGCTTTCCCTGCCCGGCTCGGTTAACGTGCCGCGATACTCGCGAATCTCATCGGCGCTGAGATCGCAGACGAAAGCCTTGCCGGCTGTAATCAACTGAATGGCCCAGTCGTATAGTTGTTGAAAGTAATCCGAGGCATAGTAGAGTCCGTCCCATTCGAAGCCTAGCCACCTCACGTCTTCCATGATGGCGTCAACGTACTCTGTTTCTTCTTTTGACGGATTAGTATCATCGAAACGCAAATTGCACTTGCCGCCAAACTCCGCCGCCAACCCGAAATCGAGGCAGATGGCTTTGGCATGGCCTATGTGCAAGTAGCCGTTTGGTTCAGGAGGAAATCGGGTTTGTACCCGCCCATCATATTTACCGCTCTTGATGTCCTCGATAATGATGTCTCTAATAAAGTTTGAGGGCCCTTCAGTGCTCATAAATTCATAATAGTTGATAACGGTTTAGTGACAAAACGCCCGGCGAAATCTCTGCGTAAACTCTGCGTCCTCTGCGCCTTCTTAGAAACCCGATCGTCAGGAAGCGCACGGAACCAATTGAAAGCCAAAGGATTTAGCTTGCATCT
>DATFDT010000369.1:0-4215 GCA_035251975.1 Pyrinomonadaceae bacterium
TGTTAAGATCCTGAGCACTTCTCCCAAGAGGTATCGCCATGAAAAAACTGATTATCCTAGCCCTGACCCTCGCGTTGTGCTTTTTGTTCGCATCTCCGTTGTTTGCCCAGGACCAACAAGCCAACCCGCAACCCTCGCCTTCGGCTGAAGAACTGGAGAAAGCAAAAGCCGAGCGCGAAAAGAACGCTTATCGCCTGCTGGATCAGGTGATCGACGAAGCGCAATCGTTGCGGCTGGTCGAGAACCGCGTCCGCATACAGAGCACCGCCGCCGACATGCTCTGGGACCAGAATCAGGGCCGCGCCCGCGCGCTTTTCGCCACGGCCGCAGAAGGCATCGCGGAAGCAGGGCGAACGTCGGCTGCGAACGCTAATAATAATCGACGCGTTGGGCGGAACGGAGAAAACATCGGCCCGATTCCGCCGCAAAACATGCGCGTGTATCAAATGCGGCAGGAGCTCGTGCTAACCGCGGCTCGTCACGATGCGGCGCTTGCTTATCAACTGCTAGCCGCAACCAAGCCTCCGGTAATCACGCAGCCCGTGACTGCTGACGGTCGTGGTCCACGTCCAACAATCAATGCCGAGGATAATCTCGAACAAGTCTTACTCGGCCGCATCGCCAGTCTCGATCCAAAACTCGCCGCTCAGAACGCCGAGCAGATGATGGACAAGGGCCAGTTTCCCACGACTCTTCCCCAGGTCATCAATCAACTATACAAACAAGATCCTGATGCTGCTGATAAGCTCGCCGACAAGACCGTCAAGAAGATTCAGGCAGCAAACATTTTGTCCAGAACCGAAACCGGAGCGCTGGTGCAGGGACTACTAAGAGCTGGGCCACGTCCTGCCAGCAGCGGCAAGAATGAAACAGCGAGTGTAACTAATTCATCCTGGCCCGCAGTGCTCGGACAAAGTACTTATGTCGATCTTCTATCAACTGTTGTGGACGCAGCATTGAAAGCAACACCGCCGACGATAAACAACCAGCGCGGTGGTGGTCCAGGCAATGGCCGCGGCGGCGCTGTCGGCGCACAACCGCTGACCGACGCGCAAATCGAGCAGAACAATGCGCGCCGCTTGCTCGCCGGATTGCAGTCGACGCTGCCGATGGTGGACCAATACCTGCCGGCGAAAGCGGCGCTCGTGAGACAAAAACTGTCGGAGATGGGTTTGGCCAACTCGGCCTCGAACATCGCCCAAACGTTTAGCGGCCTTCAGCCTAATCTGACTGCCGATTCTCTCTTGCAGGCTGCGGCTACAGCGCCGCAACAAATACAATCGCGGCTCTACCAGCAAGCGGCTTACAAAGCGCTCGAGGAGGGCGACACGGATCGAGCGCGCCAGATCGCGAATGATCATTTGTCTAACAATCTTCGCGACACCGTGATGCAGCGGATCGATTTTCGTGAACTGGCGAAGAAGGCGGAAGGCGCTCGGCTCGATGAGATTCGCCTGTCAGTGTCGCGGCTTCAAACCGACAACGAGAAACTGGATCTGTTAATACAGATCGCGGGCGACACGCAAAAGAGTAATCCGAAACTCGCGCTTCAGGTGTTGGAAGACGCAAGACAGATCGTGAATCGCCGCGCCACGAGTTATCAACATTTCGAGCAACAGCTCAAAGTAGCGCACGCCTTCGCGACTGTGGATCCGGCGCGCAGTTTCGAGATGATGGAGCCGGGCATCAGCCAGCTCAATGAACTGCTCCAGGCCGCGTCAGTGCTGAGCGGTTTCGAGATCAGTATGTTTCGTGATGGCGAAATGTCGTTACAAGGTGGAAACGGTTTGACCGGCACGGTGAACCGCTACGGGCAGGAACTTGCCGTACTCGCGAGAAGCGATTTCGAGCGTTCCGAAACACTGGCGGGAAGATTTCAGTTTACCGAGCCGAGAATCATGGCGCGGCTCGCCATCGTGCAGGGTTTGCTGAACGTGAGGCCGGTGAGCCCCGGCTCCAGAGCGATACTGGGAAACTTTGGTGAGAATATCGTGATTACCCCATAGTAAGGTTTGTTAAATCTCTGCGTAACCTTTGCGTCCTCTGCGTCTCTGTGGTTAATCGACTGGCATTTACCACAGAGGCGCAGAGGACGCAGAGGTTACGCAGAGAAATTTTAAGGGGTTTTGATATTTTGCAGCCAACCACGCCATACGATCCGAGTGATCCGGGACAAACGCCGGATCCAGTTCCCTTGCCTCCCGATTCAAACCCGCAACCGCAGGCTCCAGTCCGTGAGCCGGATCAACCGCCACCAATCACAGATCCCTCCACGCCTGAACCGACCAGACTGTAAAGAAGGACTGTCGATTGCTGGAAACGTTATCCCTGCTACTCATTGTCCCTACAACGCGATGGGTACTGCGATTCTTCCTGAGACTGGGAGTGTTCGGTCTCTTCCTGATGAGCGCGCTCGATTCGTCTTTTTTGGTCCTTCCTTTCGGAAACGATCTGCTGCTGATCGCGCTTGTCAGTCGTAACCGCGAAAGTCTCATTTGGATCGCTTACGTCCTCGTTTCGGCGATCGGATCGGTTGTCGGCGTGTTCTTCGTCGATCTGATAATGCGCAAAGCCGGCGAGGCGGGATTAGAGCGTTTTGTCAGCCGGAAAAGAATCGACAAACTGAAAGCCAAACTTGAGAACAAGGCCGGCATTACTGTATTCATCGCGACGTTGATACCGCCGCCTTTTCCGTTTACACCGGCGGTGATGACAGCGTCTGCGTTACAGTCTCCGCGCGGCGAGTTGCTGATCGCGGTCTTTCTGGGCCGCCTCGTGCGATTTGGTATCGAAGCAGTATTGGCACTTTATTTTGGACGACAGCTGATCGCGTTCATGAACTCTGACGTGGTCACGTACATTGTTTACGCGCTAATCGGGATCGCCGTTATCTTGAGCACCCTGTCTCTACTGCGCTGGTTCAAACGAAATTAACCAAAAAACTGCAAAAGACCATGTAAAGGATTTTTTATAGTTTTTGTGCCCGTTTATAGCTAATCTTATTAGCAATTCGATTTTGCTCTGTGTAAAATCGCGACTCAAAAAATACCTCCTGAAGGGAGCCACCAGGCATGCCAGAAACACGGGGCATACAAGCCACCGATGAAGTAAAAGCAGAATGGTCCCTTGCGTACAAGCACTATTTGAGAGCGCCGGGTGACCGGTTCGATAAGAAAAAAGATCGAACTCAACGCATCGACTACGTAGCCCAGGAAATGAAGTTGACTCGCAAACAGGCCAAACGACGTATCCGGAATTATGAAGCCTGGCAGCGAAACATAAAAAAGGGCATCGTTACCCCCTAGTGATTTGAATTTTTACCTCCTGACTGGTCCTCACCCAGTCGTTTTAATCCCGTAAACTCTGCGTAACCTCTGCGTTCTCTGCGCCTCTGCGGTTTACGTGCGTCTTCGTTTCTTTTTACCGCAGAGGCGCAGAGAACGCAGAGGTTACGCAGAGATTTGAGCATTACTGCACTTCTCCGTTATATTGTGGTCCTTCCCCGAACAGTTTTCTATCGATGACTCCTGAGGAGGTTTACGGTGAGCTTCATTTGTCAGAGGCGCCAACTGTGGCTGGCCCTTTTCTTTCTTCTCAGTGTGGGACTTGCGCTTATGTCGTGTACTGATAATCCAAATGCACTCTCATCTTCCGGCTCGCCCAAAGACGAGGCCGAGAAGTTTCTTGCTGACGCCGAGAAGCGCCTGCTGGACCTGAACATCAAGGCCGGTCGCGCCGATTGGGTCAAAAGCACTTTCATCACTGACGACACGGAGTTGCTCGCGGCCGAAGCAAACGAAAACCTGATCGCCGCGACGACCGAGCTGGCCGAACAGTCGAGAAAATACGAGAACGTCGATCTCTCGCCCGAAGCCAAACGCAAACTCAAACTCCTGAAACTTTCCCTAACGCTGCCCGCGCCGAAAGATCCAGCCGAGCGCAGTGAGCTCACAAAAATCACTGCATCGATGGAAGGCGAATACGGCAAGGGCAAGTATTGTCCTGACGGCGATAAAGGAAAGTGTTTGAGCCTTCCCGATCTCGAAAACATCATCAACACCAGTCGCGATCCCGAAGAGCTGAAGAAGGCGTGGGTCGGTTGGCACCAGATCGCGATACCGATTCGCAAAGAGTACGTGCGCTTTGTCGAGCTCAGTAACAAGGGCGCGAAGGAGATGGGCTTCAAAGACACGGGCGCGATGTGGCGTTCGAAGT
>DATFDT010000370.1:0-18972 GCA_035251975.1 Pyrinomonadaceae bacterium
CAGGATCGTGAATTTAAAAAGCGCACGGAGCCCGTGAAACGGGCGACAGCTGCCGCCCGCTTCGCGGGCTCAATTACGTTTTTTGACGACGATCCTGGGGCTTGCGCCCCAGGCTTTATGCTTACGCCTGCTTCGCAGGCTAAGAGCTTTTTGCTTACGCCTGCTTCGCAGGCTAAGAGCTTTTGCTGCCGTCCTGCTTCGCAGGCTAAGAGCTTTTTGCTTACCGTCCTGCTTCGCAGGCTGAAGAATAGTTGTTCTATGTTGGAGTGATGTGAGGTCAGGGTGTTCCACCACGGAACACAGCTAAGATTCCGTATCGGCGCCGCCGCGCAAACCAAAGGCTTTCATCTTTCGATACAGCCGGGGGCGGTGGTAGTTGAGGATCTCGGCAGTTCGTTTGACGTTTCCGCCTGTTCGTTCGAGCGTCTGCGCAATCGCTTCGCGCTCGATCTCTTCCATCGTGAAATACGGTGGAATAACACAACGGAACTCGCTCGTGTGCGTCGTGTGAAGTTGTTCTGGTAGATCTTCAGGCATCAACTTATCCCCAGTCGCAAACAGCACTGCATGCTCGATGACGCTCTCGAGCTCGCGCACATTCCCCGGCCACTCATACCGCATCAATAACGCAAACGCCGCAGTCGAAACCTCGCGAATTCGCTTCTTGTACTTTTCTGTGTAGTGTTCGAGGAAGCGATTAGCGAGCAGAGGCACATCGTCGAGTCGTTCACGCAACGGTGGTGATTTGACCTTGATCGTGCTGATGCGAAAGTAGAGATCCTTGCGGAGCGTACCCTCCTGAATCATCTGTGCTGTATCGCGATTGGTTGAAGAGACGAGTCGGAAATCGACGCTGATTTCCTGATCGTCACCAAGCCTACGGAGTTTTCGTTCCTGTAAAACGCGCAGTAATTTCGTTTGCAGATGAATCGGCATCTCGGCGATCTCGTCGAGGAGCAGAGTGCCGCCTGCAGTCGCTTCGATCAATCCATGCTTGTCACGATCGGCTCCTGTGAATGCGCCTTTTCGATAGCCAAACAACTCCGATTCGATCAGCTCCTGCGGAATGGCGGCGCAGTTGATACGCATAAAAGGCATTTCGGCGCGCGGACTCTGAAAGTGAAAGGCCGCCGCAATCAACTCTTTCCCCGTCCCTGATTCGCCTTCTATTAATACCGAAGCATCAGAGGGCGCAGCAGTGCGGATGATGGCGTGGATTTGCCGCATCTTCGGATCACGGCCGATGATTTTGAAATCGTCACCATCTCCGATTAGCGCCGTCTTCAGACTCCGGTTTTCGCGCTTGATAGCCTCGAATTCGAGGGCGCGTTCGACGAGGGCCGTTACCTGTGCGGGAGTGAAAGGCTTCTCGATATAGTAGAAAGCGCCGTGCTTGATAGCGTCGATCGCGATGTCGAGCGAGCCGTGCGCCGTCATTACGATGACCTGCGTGTTTGGAATATCGGTTTTAATGATGGTGAGCAAGTCGATCCCGCTGGCGTCCGGGAGACGCAAGTCAGTGAAGACGAGATCGTAAGGAGAACCTTTCAGAAAATCTTTCGCTTCGGCTCCATTTTTTGCTGAGTCTACGTGATGGCCGAGGTCCATCATGATCAAACGCAGCGCATCGGTGATACTCGCTTCGTCGTCAATAACGAGAACGCGGCTACGAGGCATGGGCAGTCTCCGTCTGCACGGCCGGCAAAAGAATGGCGATTGTAGTCCCCTCTCCGAGCCGGCTGTTTAGCGAAATCGTACCGCCGTGTTGTTCGATGATCTTTTTAGCGTAAGGCATACCGAGACCGAGCCCCTGCTCCTTCGTTGTATAAAAAGGCTCGAAAATCTTTTTCGCCTCTTCCTCATTGATCCCGTGACCGGTGTCGGCGATTTCGAGTCGCAGCGACTGGTCCATGTGCTCGATGGCGATACTCAACGTGCCGCCGTCCTTCATGGCCTCGATCGCATTCAGCATGAGATTCATTAAAGCCCCGCGCAGCGAGGATTCGTCGAGCATTGCATAAGCTGCCTGCTGGTCTATCGACAGGCGCACTTCGATTTTGTTTGCCGTTAACTGTGGGCGCAGCAACTCGAGCACATCGTTAACAAGCTGGTTTAGATTTCCGTAAACGAGGGTGAGATTGGCGGGTCGTGCGAAGCCAAGGATCTGCTCAACGCGGCTGTTGAGATGTTTGATAGTGTCGACGATTTTATCGACAAGATAAGTTTGGCTTTCGGAAAAGTTACTGGATTTTTCTTTGAGGTGGAGTGAGTAGAGCAGCAACCCGGCGAGTGGATTCTTGACCTCGTGCGCGACCTGGGCCGCGGCGCGTCCGAGGGCGGCGATGCGTTCCTGAGTCACGAGTCGTTTGTGAGTTTCGATGAGCTCGGCAGTGCGCTCGTCGACGCGCATCTCGAGTTCCTCGGCGTAGCGTTTGATCTCCTGTTCAAGCCGGCGCTTCTCGTCAGTCAGGCGCTTTTTCTCTACTGCACGCGCGACGGCGTTGAGCAGCACGTCTTTGATGATCGGTTTAGCGATGAAGTCATACGCGCCCGCACGCACGATCTCCGGAATCACGGATAGGTTTGGTTCACCCGTGATCATGATGACGGGAACATAAATCTTGGCGTTGCACAGTTGCTGCAACAACTGGATGCCGCTCTTGCCAGGCAGGTTTATGTCGACGACAGCGACGTCGAGATCCTCAGCTTTGTTAGTCATGGCGCTGTCGTAGTCCGCCGCTATCAATACAGAGTAGCCGGCTCGCCTCAAAAACTCTCCCATCGTTAGGCGAATGCTGGGCTCGTCGTCGACTAGTAGCACGTTAGGCATATTCACTCTTGCGTTACTGCTTCTCTGTGCAATCTCTGTGTTCTCTGTGTCTCTGTGGTTTATGACTGGCTGAGAACAAACAACCACAGAGACACAGAGAACACAGAGATTGCACAGAGAAGAGTTAGCTGTATTCGGCCTCCCACGTGTCGACCGCGGCAAGCTCGACGATAAATCGTGTGTATTTCCCTTCCTCGCTTTCTACCTTGATCGTGCCGCCGAAATCGCGAATGATGCCGAAACTGATACTCAGACCCAAACCAGTCCCTCCCGTTTCGCGTCGAGTGGTGAAGAACGGATCGAATACCTTGGCGAGATCTTCGCGCTTGATTCCAACACCATTGTCATAAAACTCAACACGAACGTTCTCACCCGCACGGCGTGCAGTGATTCGGAATATTTTTCCTTCAACAGAATCGGCGGGCTTCGCTTTAAGTGCGTGGTGCGCATTACTGATCATGTTTACCACAACCTGCCGGAGACGTGAGCCATCGGCCCGGACCATCGGCAGATCCGGTTGCAGATCGATCTCTACAGCAATGCCGTCCTTTTCAAACTGACGTCCAAAAAGCGCGATGGAAGCGTTGATCGACTCGGCGAAGTGTACCTGTCGCAGCTCATGCGCGTCAGCGCGAGCAAAAGCCAAAAGGCCACGCACGATCTTCGCGATACGTTCGCCTTCATCGATGATGCCGTCAATCATCTGCCGCTCAAACTCAGACCGTGGCTTCTCTTCATCCTTGAGAAGCTGAGCGAAATTGATCACACCGTTCAGTGGGTTATTGATCTCGTGAGCAACACCAGCGGAAAGCTCGCCTATTGACGCGAGCTTGGACGACTGGTAAAGCTGGCGCTGCATCTCTTCGCGTTCAGCTTCGAGTTTCTTACGCGCCGAGAGATCATGCATGGACATGAGCATCACCTCTTCACCGCCGGTCGATATTGGCGTAAAGGAAACTGCGACCGGACGAGGTTGGCCCTCTGGCGTTTGAATTACCAACTCACTCTCCACCGAAGAATGACCATTGGAGGACATCAAAAGCTGAGACTGTGCGTGTGGCGTGGTGGTATGAAAAAGCTCGAGGATGTTTTGGTTGATACACTCCTCTTGCGGCACACCGAGAATTTCACAAACTTTGTTATTGGCCTCGACCAGATGATGATCTGACAAGCGGACCACGCCGATGCCGTCCCTTGCCTGTTCAAAGAGTGCGCGATAACGCTCTTCACTTTCACGTAACTGGCGCTGTTTACGGTAGACCAGGCGCAGCAGCAGCGTTACCACGAGCGCGTCGACCATGAACGAAATAGCAAAGTGTTCGACGCGTTGTTTGATATCCCAACGGCGTTGCACGTTCTCATTACCGGGATAATGAACGTCAACCCATCCGAAGAAGGACGGGCGTAATGCGACCTCCCAAAAACCAATCACGCCGATCGTTAGCAACACAGTCAGCGCACAGAAGAAAACGACTAACTTGAACTCTCTTAAATCAAACTTTCTATTCATCAAAGACCTCAACCAAATGGCAGAGTCCAGCGCCGCACAGCCCGGGCGAAGTGCGTTCAATGCGCGGCCAATCGAAAGGCGATCTCCGCAGGCTTTTGTTTGTGCGGTACTAGGAGGGGGAGCCAGCAGTATAACTTTTAATTAGTCGAACTACGAGCGTGCAACGTAGCCACGGATAATACGGATTTTGAGACCGATCCACGCTGATCGTAATCCAGTAACCACAAATGAGATTTGAAGTCATTGCCTCATTCGCGGTGTTTCTTGTTTTGGCGTGGTTTGATTTTCTTGATTCGAAGTTCGATTGAGTGCTAGGCTCTGCACGCTCGCTCACATCATCAACTCAGACCGGCTCGATGACAATCTGCTCACAGTGCAAACGATCCTACGCCGATCAAGACTTTCGCGTCTGTCCTGTCGACGGCTCGGTATTGGTCCCGGACGAAACCACCGCTATTGATCCAATGATCGGTAAAGTTCTCGCCGGACGCTTTCGAATTGTTGAAAGAATCGGTCAAGGCGGGATGGGTTGCGTCTACAAAGCATTGCATATCGAGATGGACCGGTCGTGTGCAATCAAGCTGTTATTGCCGCTGGCCGGCGACCAGGAATCCGCCCGCGCGCGCTTTCGCCGCGAAGCTAAGATGAGTAGTCGCATCAATAGCCCCAACGCGGTGACTATCTATGATTTTGGTGAGGCCGAAGCCGGACAATTCTACCTCGCTATGGAATATATCGAGGGCGAGTCACTGGCCACGGTCTTGAACCATGAGAAGTTGTTACCACTCGAACGCGTTTTAGACATCACGGATCAAATCGCGCGTGCGTTGTCGGCTGCTCACGCGTTGGGCATAGTTCATCGAGACCTGAAGCCCGCCAACATCATGCTGACTCGCAAGGACGGTGGTGAACTCGTCAAAGTCCTGGACTTCGGAATCGCAAAGACCGTCACCGATGATGGTGACGACAAGCTTACGCTGACCGGTTGTATGGTGGGGACGCCGACGTTCATGTCGCCTGAGCAGGTATTGGGTGAACCAATCGACTCGAGATCCGATATCTACAGCCTTGCAATCATGGTCTATCAAATGTTGAGTGGTTCTCTGCCCTTCGCCGGAGAGAATGCACAAACTGTAATCATGAAGCGGTTACATGACGCTCCGATACCACTGCGAGCTGCCGCACCTTTTTTAACACCGGAAATGGAACGAGCAGTGATGAAGGGCCTCGAGCGCGAGCCTTCGAAACGCATAACTGACGTCGAGCAATTTGCAGCGTCGCTCCGTGCGGCCGTCGCGGCGGGCGATCAAAATTCGACAACCGTCGTCGTACCACGACCACCAGCCGTCGTAACGCCTGAAGTCAGAAAAAGATCCTGGTTAGCGCCGTTGTTAATTTCAACGTTTGCATTGGCGCTGATCGGAGTCGTGGTCGCAATCGCCCTTTTTGTTTATTTCAATACGAAACCAACTACAAGTACACCGACGACTGAACGACCTAATCAAGTATTACCATCTTCATCATCCACGCCGAATGGCCCAAATGCGGGTGCGGGCAGCTCAACTCCTATCGCAACTGGGAAAGATCCTGCAGACATGCATTTCGAAGCCGGCAAGCGCTATCAACAGGAAGCCTATTCTCTCGGGTCCGGTGCTGAAGCCGTTGCTAAAAACAAGGAGGCAGTGTCGGAATACCGCAAGGCTCTCGAAACCCGTTCAAGTTTTCCCGAAGCACATGAGAACCTCGGAGTTGCTCTTTACAGTCTTGGGATGATGGCGGAAGCAATCAATGAATATGAGATTGCGATTGCACAATATGGAAACCCAAAGGCGCAAGTATTAACCAATTACGGTATGGCCCTAATCATGGCAAAGCGTTTTAGTGAAGCTGCCGGCGCTTTCGCAAAGGCTTTACTGCTTAATCCGAATGACTCCGACCTTCATTACTATCGTGGGTTTGCGCTGTATCAGGCAGGCGATGAACCTGGCTCCCGCGAAGCCTTTAGACGATATTTGGACCAGGCGCCTCAGGGTCGTCACGCAAACGATGCGCGAAACATTTTAGATCACGGGGCTGTACCTACAATACCACTGCAACGTGAGCGGTAAGCACTCTGCGGTTCTGCGTATCTCTGTGCTCTCTGTGTAGCAAGTTCGTAGAATCTTGTTTTTCTGAGAAAGTTTTCCCTCTACGCCGGAGGCGTTCGCTAATTTCAGCCCAGGGTTCGAGGAACGAGAACCCTGGGGACTATCACATCACCGCCGTTCTAACCCTGAAAGGGTTCGCCAACCACCAAACCCTTTTAGGGTTGAAACGAAATTTAAATAGCTAACCCAGGGTTCTCGTTCCTCGAACCCTGGGCTGAAATTAGCGAACGCCTCCGGCGTACTCGGAGACACTTTTGGTTGCGCTGTGTCTCTGTGGTTCAAGGTTGCTTAGGAAAACAACCACAGAGACACAGAGAGCGCTGAGGTTGCACAGGGATATGCAGAGAACCGCAGAGAAGATTTTAATTAAACTTCGGTGGACGCATTTGCAAAACAACCTTGGCTAACGAAGCAGTTGCCGGGGCGGCGGCGGGGCGTTTTCGTGGCGGCGCCTTGGCCAAAGCCGGTCGTTTGGGTGCTACGTTGGCAGCGACAACTTCCACTTCAAGTCTGTTTTCAGCGTATGCAACTACTGGAGTTGTATATTCCTTTCCGGCGATCGAAAACTTTTGCCGGTTGAGCCATTCGTAGAGATCAAGATCATCCATCGTGGTCTCTATCGACAGTCGTGAAGAAACGTCCGACATTCCCGTTCCCAATCTTGCTGTCGCACCGGTGCTAATCAAACGCTCGGTTAAAGCCTGGACCAAAGCAGCGTTGCCAAAATTGATAACAACGGATTTTTCCTGTTTGAGTTTCGGCGTGTTGTAGATGACGTCGCTGTCAGAATAGATCGACTCGTAAAGTTGCGCGATCGCCATTCTTGCGATCACTGGAGCCACTGAGTCGAGCGCACGTGCAAACGCAAGCGAAGCGGTTGAACCGCTCCCGCGCTCGCTCGTGATCGACTCACCCAAAATCAATGCGCCATTGGGCCGCAGGATAGTGTGAATAAAAGTCGTATCGGCGATGTAACCACCCTGGGCGAAAGGCCGGCTATCACTTTCAGTATCGATGTAAACAAGATAATCCGCTCCGTATTGAACTGCCGTGCGGACAAGCATCTGTCGCTCGGTTGCGGTCGGAGTGACGTTGCTCTTGATACGGAAACTAACCGATTCACCGGCACTCTCGAAATCGACAGAGCGTAGACCAGCTTCTTTGATCTTGTTGTAAATCAAAGCCCGCAACGACTTGGCCACCGCCGGATCGCCAAACCGCGCCGACGGTAGAACCATTACTCTGGGAGGCTGCTTGCCGAAGCTCAACACCTTGTTCTGAACGAGGGCGTTGATCATTTCGGGAAACTTAAACTCACCTTCAACAGTGATCGTTATTTTACTTTCATCTTCATTTAGTCGCTCACTAACCACATTGAACGCACTCAGAAAGTCCTCCGCCGGATCGAGTGCAATGTCGATGTCTTCGGCCAGGTTGTCAATTATTTCCGGGGCAAACTTGGCAGATAGGAAATCCAGCAGCAGTTTCTTCCGCGCCTTTGCAGCGGCCGCGATCGAAGACGCGCGCCTGGTAGTTCGATCGTAGTCGAATGTGTAACGCTTCCTCAGCGTTTCGGCTTGAACGGAACCGGCATAAAAACTGGCGAGCAACAGAGGAATCGCGCAAAGTGAGAACCAACTCAATCGCGATGAAGAACGATTCAGGCTCCTATCATTTAACATAGGCTCACTTCACCCTTTTGGCGGTCATGTTCTTCTTGATTCGCTCAAGTTTAATGGCGGGGTCGGGCGTACCATTTTCATCGTAAGTGGCGATGACGGTCGCCCACGAGAGGCCCGGTTCGATTTCTGCAATTCGCAACCGTCCGTATTTTGTGGTTATGTAACCGCGTGGTTTTCCGTCTGGTCCAAGAATCGGTTCGTCCTGCGTATAGAGCTCAAACTCCTGTCCGACCTTGACCTGTTCACCGCCAATATCCAGAGCCACGCGCCCGCCTCTGACAAGCAGGACCACGGTTTCGGTAGGAACCGCTTCGCCCATCTCAGCTACAAACTTTGAGGCTATAGATTCCATAGCTTTGCGATAGGAATCCCTGATCGCGTCGTTGTCAGTCTGGGTGCCGGTGGCTGTGGGCTTGTTAGCTTTTTCTTCGAATGATTTAGAAGCCTTGACGATGCCGGTTTCGGCATCAATCATCTGGACCTGTATTCGGGTTTTGATCTCTGATCCAAGGTCGATGGGACTGTATCCACCACCCTTCTTTTTAACGGTGACATCAAGGGCATTTCCTACAATGATGTAGCGGGCTGACAAGAGCTTTCCCACCTTGGTTGCCTGTTGTGGATCGACGAGGTCGGAGTTATTGAAACCCTGTTCCTTTAGAAGCCTGTCGCGCTGAGCTCCGGCAATGACTTCGAAGCGTCCGCTTTGAGTTAACGCATCTTCCAAAGTGGCGGTAGTGACGTTAGTGGTCCAACTCGTCGTGGCTGAAGCTGTGGCCAACACGACAATCCGAGGTTTGCCGCCTTTTGGTGCAGTGGAGTCTCCGCTCAACCTTTGCGCGTTGACGCTGGTAAAAGCGGTTAAAACGAAAACGATGAGAGATAACGTAAGGGTGTACATCCGATTTCCGGTCTTCATAGCTCCTCCTGAATCGGTTCAGTGATGTGCGAGTAAAGGCTGAGTCCGGCGTTGCAACTGTGACCGCGAGAGGTTGCGGATCGGAACCAGTCGTTGCTTTTTCGGGCGTGAACTATATCGAACGAGGAGATCGGTGTCAACGAAACGAAAATGTAATGTAGTAGACCCTAAATTGAACATATCTCTGCGACTCTCTGCGTATCTCTGCGTTCTCTGCGTTAAACGGCCCATTCAACGCAGAGAGCGCAGAGATACGCAGAGAACCGCAGAGAAGGTTTGCCATCCTATTAAAGCTGCGCGGAAACGCGCGACGCATTCGTTTCAGCTCAGTCGTCTTCATCTGCCGATCAGCCGTTGTCGTCTATCCGCGCTCCGACTCCGGATTTAACGCTGGATTTAACTTTCATGTTTTGTCCTCCTCCTTTAATTAACCGTTGTCGTCCATGCGAACTCCTGCACCGCTTTTAACTCCAGTCTTAGTTTTCATGGCGCGTCCTCCTTTCTAAGAATTTTAAGGGTGGGCAATCACGACCAGTGTCTGAACTCGATTCAAGACACAGGTCAACGCTCGCCGCAGATTCTCGGGATCAAGTGCGGCGAAACTTTCGTCGAGTAGGACCAGATCCGCACGCTGCAGCAACGCGCGCGCGATGTAGAGACGGCTTCGTTCGCCATGCGAGAGTTGCCAACCCGTCTCACCGATCATTTGATTGAGTCCCGCAGGCATTCGATCGATCAGATCCCCGAGCCCGAGATCTCTACAGACTGCCTCGCACTCCTCGAGATCCTCAGGCCGCGCGGGCCAGCGACGGCCCATCAATAAATTAAAAGCAAACGTCTCGCTCAAAACGTGGTTCTCATGAAATTGCGGCGCGCTCACCACCAACCGGCGCCAGTTCGCGTCGCCCAACGTGCGACGATCGAAACCGCGCAGCAACAACAAGCCGGAATCAGGTTGTCGCAATCCAACCAGCAACGACGCAAGCGTCGACTTTCCGCCGCCCGATGGTCCTTCAATCAGTAGTTTGTCACCGCTCCTAATTCGCAGATCACAACCGTTGATTACGGCTTCGGTTCTATCTGAATACCGGAACGCAAGATCGCGCCCGTCCAGAAGTACTTCGCCGGTTTCCAGACTACCGTTCAGACCACTCAGTAAAGTTGATTCCGATTTTGTATTCTTGAGCACGCCCGAATGGAAAATCAGCGCGACTTGCTGCCATGCGATAAAGGCATCGGTGAGTTGAGAGATTCCGGCTGCCATCCGCCGCAGCGCCGAGTAAGCGAGTAGCACTCCACCTAAACCGACCGCGAGCAAACCCGTGGAACTGTTGCCACGAACAAAATTGAGCGCCAGTCCGGCAATTCCGATCACGAGCCAGCCCCGCGGGATCAGTGTTGATAACAGAACCGCGATCCGATCCATCTGCTTCGATGAGCGAAAGTAATGCTCCAGCGATCGATCTTCTGTATCGTGCCAATGTTCGCGTGGTTCCTGGGCCAGGCGGGTGCGATGTCCAACCATACTCTCGACCAGGTCGTTGGTGATGGACATTCGCTGTTCCATCCAATGCCGGCGTTTACTGAGATAAGTCCAACCGATCAAGAGCGCCAGGCTGGTCCAAACCAAAAGCAACCCGGCATGTAACCATCCGCCGCTTCCCATACTCAGCACCGCGGCGGCCATAGTCAGCTCGATCATGGCCAGTAAACCGTGGAAGCCTCCGTTCAACGCCATCGTCTCGACCGCGTCCGTCTCGACGATGCGACCGAGGAGTTGACCGGCGCCTTGATGGCGGATCTGATCGGGGTTGAGTCGAAGCGCGCCGTAAAGCAGACGCTGCTTGAGCAGACCTCCGGCTCTGATCGCGGAGACGCCCTGCTTCCACGTGGTTAACAAGCGTAGAGGGATCGTGGTCAATAGCAGCATGGCCCACGCGACTACAGTTGCGTAATCAAGTCGGCCCTGAAGCGCAGCGCGTCCGATTACAAACCAGGCCAGTAGCGACAACGCATATTGCACAGCATGCGCGACCGCGAGTATTGCGGTGTTACGTGGCACTCCTGCGTGTCGTAGTTGGCGAAAGAAGCTCGCTCCCGGCGGCAGTCGCAACGCCCAGAAACCACCGATCGTGGATGCACTGAGCTGCTCGCGCAGAATCGTTTGTCGCGCTTTGCCACGGCGACGTCGCGCGACACCGACGTTTTCAAGTAGGGAATCGAGTTGTGGGGTTAACGGAAGTTCGAGTGGCGCGCGCAGCGCCGAGCAGATAATGCTCGTCGACACTTTGCGCTTTTTGAGACCTGGATCGAGGAGAACTGCTCGTCGCGATCCACTCGCGAGTAGCGCGAGGAAGCGGACCTCGTTGCCGATGCGAAGCCGAATTAATGCTGGTCCAAGCGAGAAAATAACTTGCTCGAGCTCGGCATACGAAGCGAAAACCGGTTGCGCCTCGAGGTTGAGAAGATCTGCGTTCGCGCCGATCCATTCGCCGAGCGATTCATCGTCGTTCGGGTGTAGATCCGCCTGCAGGTGCGTAATGTGAGTGGAGCCGCGAGAGAGTTTGCTGAAGCGACCCAGCGCCTCGAGTGCTTCGCCCAATCGTTCCGGGGGCCACCACAATTGGATCAGATCCGCAGTCATTCTTATTGATTTTGAGCCCTGATAGTTGACCCACCGGCTACTGCGAGGTGGTACTGACCCGGTCCAAGTTTGACCACAGGCTCTTGAGGCAAGGCCTCGTGGAGCTGACCGTCTTTCAAGTGCATTCGCCGCCACGCAACCCCTGACCAGACACCTCGCCGCACGGATTCTTCTGCGTGCAGCAAATCCCTGTACCGTGAACTGCCGCACCTCAAGAGCTCGTCAGGCGATCCGTCTTCAATGATTTTTCCTGCATCAATAACCAGCACGCGCTCGAATGAACGTGTAGCACTAATGTCGTGAGTGATGCACAGCAGAGTTGCTTCGGGCCATGCCTTGCGCGCGTGCGCTAATAGCCGGTGTCGACCTTCACGATCGAGACCACGAAATGACTCGTCCAGAAGTACAAGCCTGATCTTTGGGCGCAGCATCGCACGGCCTAGCCGCACGCGCTGGCCTTCGCCGCCAGACAAGAGAGCGCCTCCTTCACCGAGGATCGCCTGGAATCCATCCGGCAGTTGTTGCAGTGTGTGATCGAGATCTGCTGAATCGATCACGTTACCGATCGACGTCATTGAGTTATCCCCCGCGCCGTAACGAAGGTTTTCCAGCAATGAGTGATTCCAAAGTTGGATCGATGGATCAACCCACGCTGTGTGGCGACGCAGCTGTTCAACCGCTAGAGCGCGGCCATTGATAAGAACTTCGCCCTGTGAAGCGCGGTGCCAACCCAGAAGCAAACCGAAGAGACTCGATTTGCCCGCGCCCGAAGAGCCGACGATCGCGACGTGCGCGCCTGGTTCGATCGTGAGGTTTATGTCTTCGAGAATTGTGTGACCTGCGGCAACGACGTTGACGTCGCGTAACTCGATCGATACACCAACAGCGGGGGCAGGCCCCTCTTCCTGACTTGTTCTATTCTGAGTTGTTCGATTTTCCTGAGTTGTTCTATTTTCCGGGCTTGTTCGGTGTGATTCAAAGTTCTCTTCTTCAATCGCGCCCATCGGTTCGAGCAGGCGGAGGGTGATGTTACGAAAGACGGGATAGTAACGAGCAAGCGTCGCAACGTCCTGGCCGATCACCGGAAGACTCAGACCCCAGAAGATGATCAGCACTGCAGCGCCGATCTGACTTTCGTTCATTACATAGTTGTAGGCGAGCAGTGCTGCGAGTCCGAATCCGGCGAATAGTTGCAGGCCTTCAACCGCGACGACGCCTTTTTGTACCGAGCGCGCGGCCCGCGTCCATTCCACTAACAAACTCTCGTGCTCGAGACGCACGGCCCGCTCGGCGCTGTGCGTGCGAATTGGTACGAGTCCGAGCAGTGCGCCGAGATAGTAGCGACTCAAGGCGCCTGCGTGAGTACGCGCGCGCAAGTCGTACTCGGACAAAAACAGATTTCCGAGCACGGGAATCGCGACGATCACAGCAGCCGCAACGAGCGCGAGTGATCGGCTCGAAGGACTGAGCCACACGATTGCCACAATCGTCACTACGAGTGTGAAAACAGCGCGCATGAGATGGCTGCCAACCTCAGGCAACATGCGAAGGCGGTGAATGCTTTGCGCGCGCTCTGCCATGTCGGAAGTCAGGCGACTATGAAAATAGCGATCGCTCAGCCGCGGCAGCTTCTCGAGAAACGCGATCCGCAAACGCATCTCTAAACGACGGCCGAGATTCCACGCGGCGGACACGAGTGGCAGATCGAGAAGCAACAGCGCGGCGAGAAAGAGCAAAAGAAAACCGGCGGCTGCCAAACGCTGTCGAGAAAGGACCAGCTCATTTCCGATTTCGAGTAACCGGCGAAATAAGAGAGACTCAACGATCACTCCGCCCGCCGCTACCGCGAGAGCGAATAAGAGCGCCAACGGCATCAACACTCCGTCAGCGCGAAACATGCGGAACAATTCACGCATCGGACGCAACGGACGCTCGTTGAGAGCGGCGACAAGCTCCGGCGAGAGTGGTCGCTCTTCACTCTCGACAGACCGCACTCCTTTTACACGCACCAGCACCGCGCCACGCAGAAGTAGTTGCTCGTCTTCAGAGTCGGATGGCAACGGCCGCACAGACCAGTACGACGAAGGGATCGTGAGTCCATGTGCGTTTTGAGTTAAAGCCTCCAACATCCGTGCTGCCTGTGCGCCGGAACTAATGCCACGCGCTCGCACGATCGCGGCGAGCATACGCGTCGTCGCATCGAGAGCCGCGAGTCCACGCCAGGTGCTATCACTCGCAGCTTGTTTTATTAAGCGCGATTGAGTAGCGGATGAAATGCGCAGTTGGGCCAATCTTTCGCGAAGTGGGCCAAGAAACTCGTTCGAGCCAGCCCACTCACGCCACTCAGCCGCTGGCACTGGCAATCTGTGAACGTAAAGCTCGTTCAAAAAATGGCGGCATGACACCCAACGACGACCTATCGCCGGATCCATCAACTGCACAAAATTTCCATGCTTGCGCCAGGCAATTACGAAATGCGTAACGCCACTTGGGTGCATCACCACTACGATTGCGGGGAATGTGTTTGCCGACTTGAGCAGCAGATGATCAGGCGGGACCATGATCTGCTCGGTGACGAGGCCCAGTTGCGCTCCGACATCTTCGAGCGTGTCTATCGAGGTGCCATCAACGTCTGTCTGGCAAGCTTCGCGCAGACGACCATAGCTCACCGGAATGCCCCAGCCCTCGAGCATGGCTTTGAGCGACGCCGGCCCACAATCCATCATCGACGTCTGGACCACTTCGGGTATTAAGAGTTTCAAGTCTTCTCCAAAACCAGCACGCAGTTAGTAATTAATCCTGGACACGGTCAGTGCAACCTGCGGCAGCGGTGGGTGCGCAGCCGTGTGGCGACTTGGCCTCATTCCGCGTCGTAACTGCTACGCACCCACCCGCTACCGCAGGTGGTACTGACCGTGTCCAAGCATGTTCGTTTAGAAGCCTCCGGTGGAACCACGAGCCCGATAAGAACCAGCTTTGACGTTTGTTTTAGTTTTCATGTCAGTTGTCCTTTCTAGAAACTTCCTCGGCTGCCAATAACACGATAAGTCCCGGCCTTGACGTTGGTCTTGGTCTTCATGTCGATTCCTTAACTGAGTGTGACTAGAACCCACCCATCGTGCCGCGCACGCGATATGAACCAGCCTTGACGTTCGTTTTGGTCTTCATGGCGATATCTCCTTTCTTGAGGGATGATCATTTCAGAGACGCTGCGATGTATTCTACGACCAGCATTAGCGGCGAAACTTTTCTCACTTCGATCTCCACCGTCCCCGGCAATCCGTGCTGAAGCGGTATCGCGACCGGCTGCTCGCGAAGCATTTGCAGCTCGACGCGCACGCGCCCGTCCTTCGTTTCACCAGCGACGGTCGTCACTGTCGCGGCCAAAGCTCCGTACTGGCCCCACGGAAAACCATCGAGTCGAAGTAACGCTCGCTGCCCCGGCTGAATTCGGCCCAACGCTGATGCAGGTGGGAAATACGCCACGATCTTCAGCCCGCCTTGAGGAATGATCGCACCCAGCTTCGCACCGGCCTGCACAAAAGTCCCCGGATGCTGCTCGGTAACTTCGCCAATCTGTCCACTCACCGGCGCCTCGACGCGTCGATTGCCGATTTCGTACTCCATCCTTTTGATGGTTGCCTGATCGGTAACCCTTTGGCCCTCGATGCGTGTGATCTCGCCTCTGAGCCGTTCGATTTGCGCCTCGCGATCGCGGCCAATGGTCCGATGTTCTTGTTCCAACTTCACAACTGCGAGTCGCGCACTGGCGGCAGCAGCATCGCGCCTTTGTGTTTCTGACTTGAGGCGCAGTAGCTCGAGCTCGGAAATGAGTCCGCTCGCACGCAAAGTACTCAAACGATCCTCTTCGATGTGTGCGAAGCGCGCGGCTTCCTCCGCTTCTCTCAATTGGGCACGCGCCTGGTCCAACGCGGCGCTGGCTGTTTGTCGTGCTTCGCCGAGTGCCTTTTCACCGGCTGCTATTTCACTGCGTAAGGCGGCTACCTGGGATTCGCGCGCGAGTGGCTGCGCCTGCTGTTCCGCAAGCTTGAGTCGTTCGGAAGAGTCGTCAAGTTCAACGAGGAGCTGGCCTGCTTGCACTCGCTGTCCGAGCACCAAATTGTTATTGACGACTCGACCGGACACCTGCGCTTCAATCGGATAAGCCGCGTGCTCAACTTCGAGCCGTGCAGTGTTAGCGACTTCGTAGAGCGAAACGCGCGCTTGCCATGCCCAAACAAACCAGCCTCCCAGAACAATGACGGCCACAACGATGCTGAGAATGGGTCCGCGAAAGTCAGACCCATCGAAGAGTCGCATGGAACGGGAGAAGGCGATGGCCATATGTTTTAAGGATTGCCGTGCGGATCGAGACCGGCGCCGTCACCGTTAGGATCCATGGCGCCTCCCCCACCGGCTTTAACTTTTGTTTTCACTTTCATGTTCATAGCTCCTTTATGGTTTAGGGTCGCCGTGCGGATCGAGACCGTTTCCCTCACCAGCTCTAACTTTTGTTTTCACCTTCATGTTCATCACCTCTTATGGTTTTGGCTGGCCGTGTGGATCGAAACCATTTCCATCACCGGCTTTGATCGTGGTCCTTACTTTCATAAGCACTCCTGTCTTCAACAATTTGGTTTTTATCCAAAAGGATCTAATCCGCAGCCTTCGCCTGCCTTGACCTTGCTTTTCACTTTCATGACTTCTCTCCTTCCGGATTTTGTATTTCTTTCCAATGTTTCGTGGAACTGCGCCCAAAACAGCATTCTCTTTCCACGTGATGCAACATACGACGGCAATGGACCATCTGTATTGCATAAACAATAGCTGCCTAGAACAGATCTGCAGGTGGCGACGTATTCAGTTCGACAAATTTCCTAACCGTGCGATAAGACATCCGAAAGTCGGATCGCATCGAAGGCGACACTCATGAACAATCCCCCATCCATCAGCTCGACTTCTCAAACACTAAGATTGCTGACGCACTCGAACGAGCTTTCGTATTTCCACCTATTACTTGAAGGCAATCACAACCAGCCACTCAAACCATTCACGACGATCTTTTATCCGTCCGGCGTTGTGCATCGCGATGAAATCAGCTCGGCCGGTATGCGAATTTTTAGTGTGGCGCTACAGGATGAATGGCTGGACCGTGTACGGGCATGTGGTGTCACTCCGCAAAGCGCAACCGCACTTCCCGGCAGTGAATTAAGTCGACTGGCGATACGACTCTATCGTGAGTATCTCAATCTCGATCGCTGTTCGGCGCTCGTGATCGAGGGTTTGGTGTTGGAGATGCTCGCACTCGTGGCTCGGCCTGAACGAGCTCCTGAGCGGCGGCCACCAGATTGGTTGACGAGGGTTGAGGATTTATTGAAGAACAGCTTTCAGGAAAATCTTACGATCGGAGAGGTGGCTGCACAGGTTTCTGTCAATCCCGCCTACTTGTCGAGAGTGTTTCGACAGTTTCACCATCGAGCGATCGGTGATTACCTGCACGATCTGCGTGTCCAATTCGCGTGTCAGCAACTGGCAGATCCCGACGTTGCTTTATCAGCGATCGCCTCGGCCTCCGGCTTCGCCGATCAGAGTCACTTCACGCGCGTGTTCAAGCAGTGCACCGGCATGACGCCGGGCGCTTTTCGGACGATGGCCTTAAGCAAAAAGAATTAGCCACAAAAAGGCACAAAAAGCACAAAAAATTTCTCTTTCATTTTGTGCTTTTTGTGCCTTTTTGTGGCGATGTTTTTACTGTTCCGCCGCCTTGAAACCGGTGCTGTTGATAACTTCCCGCAGCTTGGTTTCGGTTAACTTCTGGTCGTCGTACTTGATTACGGCCTCGCCCTTTTCGGAGCTCACCTGTGCGTCTTCAACGCCTTCGGTAGCTTTGAGCGCTTTGGAAACTGATGCAGAGCATTTCGCACACTTCATTCCCTCAACCTTAATGGTGACGGTCTTCGTGAAAGCTGCGGCTGTAATCACGCTGAGGGCCAGAACCATGACAACACCGACAACAAGACTAGTGATCCGATTTAGCATCTCTCATCTCTCCTTCCGTTTTCTGCATTAAGAGCGGCTTGATCTTTTCATCGAATTCTTCGCGAAGAAGTATGCCGCTGATTATGTCACTTACTTTGCCGTCGCGATTTATGACGACGGTTAGAGGCAGAGTGTCCTCTGAACTAAAACGAGCTTTGATTTCACGTGTGCCGAGGATGATAGGGTAGTTAACTTTTAGGCTTCTGGCAAATCTCTGTACGCGATCTTTTCGCTCCGGCGGGTAAGTGATGCCGATGATTTGTAGACCTTGTTTGGCGTGCTCACGTTGGAGTCGTACTAGATCCGGCATTTCCGCACGACACGGTGGACACCACGTGGCCCAGAAGTTTATCAGCACAACTTTCCCCCGATAATCGCTCAACCGCACAGCGCGTCCGTCAATATCTTTGAGTACAAACTGCGGCATCAAATCCTGCCCGAAACTTCTTAGCAGGATCGGAGCGATTGGTCCAAAGCCGATGTATCTCTGCAGCCATTTTGCCCGGTCGATGAGCGGTTGGAGGTCATTGAGCTCGTGTCCGGTGTCATACCACATCACTTGCTTGGGTTCGCTGGCCGCCTTCGCGTACCGCTGCATCGACGCTTCATTGAAGTATCGCTCAAAGCGGGCGAACTGAAAGAGGAGTGGTGTTGGTCCAGCATGAGGCACGTAATTGATCGCGTCGAGTGAGCCCACGGTTTTGAAATATTTGTCCAGTGTCTCTTTAGGCGTAGTTTCGCGAAAACTCACGTAATCAGGATCGTCACTCTCCAGCAATATCGTCGTCTCACTCGGTATGCCGGCCATGAGCACGACCGCTTTCGGCCGCCGATCAACCGCTGACAGTATCGCGCCCCAATGAGCGCCGGCACTGTGGCCCACATATGCAATGCGATTAGGATCGACATCGGCTCGCGCGCACAGTAAATCTATGCCTCGTCTAAGATCAACTACTGATTGAATAAAATTATTCCGCACTGTTTCCGGCTCAGACCCGGGAGCGTTCCGGCGCCACGGCGCGGGACGAACGTCAAGATCGTCCACCAAAAGCGAAACCACACCCGCCTTCGCATACAACATTGCCTCTGGCAGAAACTCCGTTCGCGTGCCATATCCCCAATGACCAAAGACAACGCCCGCAAAGCGTCCCTTTTCAAGAGGCACGACGAGATAAGCCGTAACGCGTCCGCTCTTCGGACT
>DATFDT010000371.1:0-2279 GCA_035251975.1 Pyrinomonadaceae bacterium
GCGTGTTCCTTGCGATTGGTCTCGAAGTTTCGACCGATGCCCGCGAGATTGGGCAGCGGGAAAGCATTCAGGTAGTTTCGCGCAAAGGGAGAAAAGCTTCCGCAGCTCGGACAATTGCGCAGGTCGTTGCCGGGAATCGGAGTGCCGTTTGGAGCGAAGATCGTACCGATCGGGGCCTCGACTTCGCCGCCACTGGCGAGCTTGTACTTACGAGTGGTTCCTGGTTGCAAGAGCTCGCCGAAATCGCCAAGACGCATTCTTGCCGTCGGCACCGGAACGCCGAGCGGATCGCCTGCGCCGCCAAAGATCGGTGTGCTGTTTCGCTGGCCGTTTAGCGAGAAGAAGAAGAACGAACGGTTGCGACCGTTGTACCAGGCTGGACCACCTTCACCGGGCCGCGGCAGAAAGATTGGACCACCGACAGTGCCATAAAAGTTATGCGTTACGTAGTTTGGTACATCCTGTGAAGTCGGATCGTCAAACTTCGCCGCCGCGGCGCTCAGGAAGCGACCTTGATAAATCTCACCTGCCGTGCCGTGAAAATCGTTTCCACCTGACTTGAAGGTGGTTGAGACAATGCCGCCCCCGGCGCGTCCAGACTCAGCGGAAGGAACACTCGTCTCGATCTTAAATTCAGCAATCGCGTCAGGTTGTGGATAGATCGCGATCTGGCCAAACTGCGATTCATTGTTGTCGACGCCATCGAGCGTAAAGTTATTGTTCGTCGGGCGCGCGCCGTTTACGACCATCACTGAACCGCCCGACTCGCGGAAGCGCGTCGATTCGGTGTTGTTGCGACCGCCGCCACCCTCGACGAAATTGCCGCCGCCACCGAGTAGACCGAGGTTGGGTCTGATAACGCCGGGCGATAGTTGCGCCAGGAGCGTGAAATTCCGCTGCGGAATCGGAAGGTCTGTGACTTCGCGTCCCGTGATGAGATCGCCACGCACGCTGGTTTCACTTTCAATCAGCGGCGCTGACTCTGCTGTAATCGTCACTGAGGAAGTACTCGACGCGAGACTCGCAAACTTCACATCGAGTGGCAGACGTGAATTCGTCTCTACCTGCACAGCCTCAAACGTGACTGTTTGAAAACCGCTGGCCTCGACGGTCACGTTGTACGGACCAGGCTCGAGGTTCGTGACAGTGTAGGTACCGTCATCGCTCGTATCCGTCGTGCGGACCTCGCCGGTCTTGGTGCTCGTGACTTTGACCTGGGCTTTAGCGACGAGTGCGTCGTTGGGATCTTTAACGGTGCCAACGATCGCGCCTTTATTGTTTTGGGCAAGGGTGGAGATAGCGGAAGATACGATTAGCAGTGCGAGCAGCAGTAGCTGCGCAGAAGGCTTTCTCATTTTCTCGGTCCTCTTAAAAGCTGAAAAGCGGATAAAACGGCGTGCAAATGCTGACAACTAAGTTGCAGAACCTAGTTTGTTGTCTCAGCGAACGAAGTTTTTAGTATAGATTCGGGCGGCTGTCAACTGTTTTTTAGTCCGGTGAGGGTACACCGCCGTCTGGATATCAACTGGAGGGGCGGCCCTCCGTGGCCACCCGTTGGTCAAAGCTATTCGGTTCTCTCGTGACCTGTTTCTCAGTCGCGGGTTTCGTGCCCGCAAAAAATCAAAAGCCGCAGTTCACGCATAGCACAAATCTTTCGGTTGTGTTGAAAAAGTGAGGTCGGATAAAGTCATCGCGTTTATGCAGCTTCTTCGTAGAGGAACCGTTGAAAGCCCACAAAAACCTTTCCAATCTCGTCCGGTCGTCCCAATTCATCAATCGCGTCGGAGAGGGAGTGGTATTTGAGATGAAGGAGTGGCGTTAGCTTTTCTTGATCTAATTCTTCGACCCCAACCTGCACGTAGTGGGACAGAACGAAGTCGAGAAAGATCTGTTGCTTGCTATTGAATCGAGTACTGATCTCCAGCTTGGCCCTGGCTGCCCGTTCTTCTCGTGTTAGCGGTGGTAACGCATAAGCGACAAACGCTAATACATCAAACAAGTCGCTCTCTTCGGCGTCGATGATCTTCTGCATCTCCGCCATCTGTTCCTTGCCAAAGCCTTTCTCTGATAAACCTTGAAGCAGCTTTTGACGCGTGTCTGGCTGACTCCAAAGTTGACGGAGCTCAGCTTCATCCTTAAAGAACTCGGGCAGCTTGCCGAAAAGCATCTCCATAAACTGTTGCGCCGACATTGGTGTTCCGTCGGGATGCCAGAAAGTCGTAGCCATCATGTGCTGAATCGATCGTTCCTTACCATCTGCGAGTTTTACGGTCGCTCTC
>DATFDT010000372.1:0-4971 GCA_035251975.1 Pyrinomonadaceae bacterium
CGCGCGATACATCAGCAAGCGCGCCGCATCGATCTGCGTCGCCATGTCCGCAAGCTTGAACTGGATCCCCTGAAACTCCGCGATCGGTTTTCCAAACTGCTGCCGCTCTTTCGCATAACGCACCGCTGACTCGTATGCGCCCTGTGCGATGCCGACTGCCAACGCCGCGATCGAGATACGACCACCGTCGAGTATCTGCATCGCATTCACAAATCCCTGACCTTCTTCGCCAAGTATCTGATCCTGCGGCACGAAGCAGTCTTCAAAAACAACACTCGCGGTTTCTGACGCGCGCAGTCCCAGCTTGTTCTCTTTCTTCGACGGCGAGAACCCCTTCTGGCCTTTCTCGAAAATAAACGCCGAGATACCTTTGCTTCGCTGCGCCTTTTCAGTCACCGCCATCGCGACGCAAGTGTCAGCGTGGATCGCGTGCGTGATGAAGTTCTTCGATCCATTGACGATCCATCCACCATCGGTTCGCACGGCAGTCGACTTCGTTCCCGACGCATCGGAGCCGGCGCTGGGCTCAGTAAGTCCCCACGCTCCGAGATGCTCGCCACTCGCTAACGGCGCGAGATACTTCTTCTTCTGCTCGTCAGTGCCGTACTTGTAAATGTGATTCGAGCAAAGCGAATTGTGCGCGGCTACAGAGATACCAACCGAGCCATCGACGCGCGAGAGCTCTTCGATGATCGTGGCGTACTCGACATAGCCCATCCCCGCGCCGCCATACTCTTCCGGAAAAAGCACACCCATCAAACCGAGCTCAGCGAGTTTCGGTTTCAGCTCGATGGGAAAATGCTGCGATTCATCCCACTCCATGACATGAGGCGCGATCTCCGATTCAGCGAACTCGCGCACGCTCATCTTGATCTGTTGTTGCTCTTCAGTTAACTCAAAATGCATAGTGCTTTGTGTTTTAACATAAACTGTGTTTATCCGTGTAATCCGTGCCTGGCCTTTTTCTTCTTCATTATTCTCCCGACTTCTCCCGGCAATAAGAAGCGCCAGTGCCCCGGCTTGAGATGCTCGTCTTTGATAAAGCCGATGCGCGTGCGTCGCAGCTTCAACACTGAATGGCCAATCAACTCAAACATTCTTCGCACTTGCTGGTTGCGGCCCTGGTGCAACAACACTTCGTACCATGCGTTGGTTTGGGTCTCGTGCAGCTTCGTGATCGTCGCGGGCGCTGTGCGGGTGCCGTCTTCGAGCGTGATCCCGCGCCGCAGTCGTTCGATGCCGCTTTCGGTTGGCACACCCTTAACTTTGACTTCGTAGACTTTCTGGACGCGGTTACGGGCCGCAGTTACGTAGTTCGTGAAATCACCGTCGTTGGTGAGTAGCAGTAGACCTTCGGTGTTGAAGTCGAGACGTCCGACCGGATGGACTTTACCGAGTGCCGGCGGTAATAGTTCGGTGACCAGCGGCCGCCCTTCGGGATCGGAAACACTCGAAAGATAACCCTTCGGCTTGTTGAGAAGTACGTAGACTTTTTCGCGAGACTGTAGCTGAGGATTGATGAGCTTGCCGTTGACCTTGATGTGATCCTTTTCCGGATCCGCCTTCGTGCCGAGCTCTTTAATTACTTCCCCGTTAACCGTAACACGACCCGCGGCAATCAGCTCTTCCGCATGCCTGCGTGAAGCGACTCCAGCCGCGGCGATCAGTTTTTGCAGTCGCTGCTCCATAGATCCGAGTTTACGATCCACCACTCAGATCATGGAAATCCTCGACGCTCGGCAGCTCCGACAGATCCTTCAATCCAAACTGCAACAGAAACTCTTTCGACGTTCCGTACATCATCGGTCGCCCTACTGTTTCCTTACGTCCCTTCGCCACGATCAGCTTCTTGTCGAGCAACGTTTTGATCGCTGACGGCGACTGCACACCACGTATCTCGAGAATCTCCGGCACAGTCACGGGCTGTCGATAGGCGATCACAGCAAGCGTCTCGAGTGAGGCGATGCTGAGTTTCGCACTCGGCCGCGTCTTCAGAAACGCGCGCACGTGTTCGTGATACTCAGGCCGCGTCGCAAGCTGCCAACCACCCGCGACTTCACGCAACTGCAAACCACTATTGCGCGCATTGAACTCCTGCGCCAGCACCGCGATCGCTTCGCCGATCACCTGTTTGTCTTCCTTGAGAACATCAGCGATCGTCTTCACACTCAGCGGCTCATCCGAAACAAAGATCAGTGCCTCGATCACAGCAGCGCGCTCAGACTGACTCTGCGGCGCCGACAACGGCGCATCATCGTCGCTCTCTTCTTCGGCAACGCCCGACGTTTGCTCAGCCTCGGCCACCATCGCCGCAAGCTCACGACTCGCCTCTTCATTCAACGCCGCTTCATCGAGTGGCTCTTGGTTTACTGTTTCTTCGTTGCTCATCTATTAAGCTACACGCGCGATGATGTCGCCAAAAGTCTCGCGCTGAAATAGTTTGACCTCAGTCGTTCTCACCAACTCCAACACTGACAAAAACGCCAACACCAGCTCGCGCCGCGATCGCGCGCGCTCGAAAAATACACGCAGGTTGAGCTCGCCCGACGACATCACCATGTTGCGCAAGCGCTCGAGCATCTCAGCCATCGAGACCTCTTCGCGCTCGATCTCGAGTAACTTCTCCTCCTTGTGTCGCGCGAGAATATCCTGAAAAACTTTCAGCAAATCAAACAGCCCAACCGCGACTTCCGGGTTGTTCTTGTCAGTCTCGAGCTCCGCACGTTTGAACACAGCCTGCTCAACAGTCGCGCGCGACCAGAGCATCTGCGCGGCGGCTTTGTACTTCTGATACTCGAGCAACTGGTTCACCAGCTCAGCGCGCGGATCCTCTTCTTCCTCCGGCGGCGCGGTGGGATCGCGCGGCAACAGCATCTTCGTCTTCAGCTCGATCAGCGTCGCCGCCATCACCAGAAAATCACCTGCGACAGCAATGTCCATCTCCTGCATGACGCGCAGATAACGAAGGTACTCGTCAGTAATACGCGCCACCGGAATGTCGTAGATACTGACGTGCTCCTGACGAATAAGGTGAAGCAACAGATCGAGTGGTCCTTCAAACTCGCCGAGCAGGATTTTTAGATCATCAGTGGTGTCGTCAGAGACGATTTGCGGCACCGCGCCGGCCACGTTCAGTGGGCCACGTTCCTCGGAAATTTCGGGGCGGTCTTCGTTCATCGTTTACACGGATAATCCCGTCCTCTCAAACACCTGAGCCAGAGTCACGCTCGCAATCTGCTGCGCCTTTTCGCGTCCCTGGTCCAGGATCGCATCGAGCTGCTCGTCGCTGATCTCCCTGACACGCTGCTGGATCGGTCGCAGAAACTCGATCGTCGCTTCTGCCAGATCGCCCTTCAACTGCGCATAACCTTTACCCGCGAAATGATCTTCAACTGTCTGCGCCGGCTTGCCGGTGATCAGGTGATAGATCTCCAGCAGGTTATTGATCGCAGGTCGCGAAGGATCAAATCGAATCTCAGTTCCCGAGTCAGTCACAGCGCGCTTGAACTTCTTTGCGACCGTGTCAACATCGTCCATCAATAAAACACAACCATTCGGATCGTCATCTGACTTCGACATCTTCTTCGACGGATCAGACAACGACATGATGCGTGCACCAACTTTCGGAATATAAGCGTCCGGCACTTTGAACGTGTCGCCGTAATCGCGATTGAATCTGATCGCGACATCGCGCGTCAGCTCGAGATGTTGTCGCTGATCGTCACCAACCGGCACGAGGTCCGTCTGGTAGAGCAATATGTCGGAAGCCATCAACACCGGATAGTCAAACAAACCGACGGAGATGTTTTCCTGCTGCTTGCGCGCTTTGTCTTTGTATTGCGTCATGCGCTCGAGCTCTGACATGCGCGCGACGCAGTTCAACACCCACGTCAGCTCAGCGTGCTCTTTAACGTGCGACTGAACGAAGACTGTCGACACATGGCTGTCGATTCCGACCGCCAGATAGATCCGCGCGAGGTCTCTTGTTTTCTCGGCAAGCTGCGCAGGGTTCTGCGGCAGAGTGATCGCGTGCAGGTTCACGATACAAAAGAAGCTCTCGTACTCGTGTTGCAACGTAACCCAATTGCGCAACGCGCCCAGATAGTTTCCGAGATGGACGTTGCCTGTTGGTTGCGCGCCACTAAAGATTCGTTTCGGCATGAGTTTAAGACTATGAGCGCGGTTGGCTCACTGTACCCCAAGAAAGAGAAGATAATGAACGAAGTCCATGACCGGGGTGATGATTGCTCTAAAGACCCCCATGTACATCAAAAGAATCAAAAGCCAGTAGCCGTACTGTTCGAGGAACTCCAGCGCCGGCTGCATGCTGGCCGGTAAAAACGTCTCCAATACCTTGCTTCCGTCAAGCGGCGGAAACGGCAATAGATTGAAGACGGCGAGCGAGACGTTCATAGTCAGCAAACGGTAGAGAAACAGTATCACCGGCTCCTGTGTCGAATCCGACATCGACCTGGTCAGCCCGCTCATCAGAAGAAACTTGAAAATTGTGAATGCGATGAGCGCGATCAGCAGGTTCGCCAGGATCCCCGCAATCGAAACCATAACATTGGCAACGTCTTTGTTACGCCAGCGCAGTGGATTCACAGGCGTCGGTTTGCCCCAGCCAATGAGGGGAAGTCCTCCCCCACCCATCGCGCCAAAGATGAACCCGGCAATCGGAATCAGGAGCGTGCCGATCGGATCGGTGTGAGCGACCGGATTTAGTGTGATTCGTCCGAGCAATCGTGCCGTGTCGTCGCCAAACTTGTAAGACATCCAGGCGTGCGCCGCTTCGTGTGCCGAGATTGCGAGCAGCAGCACCACCATGTAGATCACGAGTTGGGGAATAAGTTGTTCGGGAGTCACTTGAACACTCGCGTCAATAAAATGCTCGGCTAATTAATCACATTCAATAGCGAACCAGCAAATAGAACAAGTCAGGAAGAGGGGCTTGCCCCCGCCCTGGGTAGG
>DATFDT010000373.1:0-18576 GCA_035251975.1 Pyrinomonadaceae bacterium
TGCTCCGAATCGGCTCCGCAGCCATCTTCGGCCGCTAAAGAAATGCACTTCAAATGGCTTTGCCCGAAAAGTCGTTATACATGCTCTTCTCTGTGCAACCTCTGCGTTCTCTGAGTCTCTGTGGTTGTTTTTCCTAAGCAATCTTCAACCACAGAGGCGCAGAGATTGCACAGAGAAGAGCATGTATAACGACTTTTCGGGCAAAGCCATTTGAAGTGCATTTCTTTAGCGGCCGAAGATGGCTGCGGAGCCGATTCGGAGCAACGCTCCGATGGCCCACAACGCGATCACAACCCCCCAAGCCTGAGTCGATGAAAGCTTCCCGACTTTTCGCAGACCCAACGCCGCCAGGAACATTCCGTAAAATCTGAGCAGGTCAAACTGGCTTAAGACGGCCACGAGAATCTTCGACGCGTCCTCGCCCAGCAGAACTGCTGGATTTGTCGCCACCATGTGTTCGGGATCGATCGAGTCCGGCGATTTCAGGAACAGGACCAGAATCGCGATCAGCGCTCCCAGGACTGACGGTGGTATCGACGAATAAACCCAAACCGCCAGCGACTTCTTGTAAGAGAGCGATCCTCCAAACGCCAGCACTCCAAGGAGGTACAGGGCCGCACCGCCCGCAATGATGATCGGCACCGAGACCGGAATAGCCAGCATGCCGAGATTCTTTCCCATCCTGACCTGCATGTCCTTTTGCGCGTCACTAAGTTGCGCCGCCTGCGGTGAACGCTCTATCCGGTCGCGAATGTACTGGCCCATATCCACTCTCGTATACAGCAAGACTGTTACCAGGCAGGCTATGACCAACAGGATAATTCCACCCACGAGAAAACGCGGCCGCGCGCGCAGGGCCTCAAACGTTCTTGACGGCTCAAAGAAGATTCCCGTCAGGGTTTCTGCCGTTGACATTTCCGCGCCAGTCGCAGACGTGTTCGGATCGCTCATTAGTTTCCTCCTAAGGAAGATTACGGGTGAGAAAGCTACAGTAAACGGACGCTACATACGGCACAACGGTAACGAAGGTTTCATCCCGACGGCGCCTGATCCCAACCGGGAACACGGATGCATGCGACGTGATGATTGGGCGACACCTCACGCAACTCCGGATCGATGTGCGCACACTCCTCAATCGCGAGCGGACATCGCGTCCGAAAGCGACAACCTGACGGCGGATTGATCGGCGTCGGCACATCACCCTCCAACACGATTCGCTTTCGCTTCTGCTTCGGATCCGGGATCGGAATCGCAGACAATAGCGCCTGCGTGTACGGGTGCAGCGGCTGTGCATACAACTCTGCCGCATCAGCTATCTCAACAATGCGACCAAGGTACATCACCGCGACGCGTGTCGAGATATGCTCGACCACAGCGAGCCCGTGCGAGATGAACAGGTAAGTCAGCTTAAACTCTTCCTGTAACTCCTGCAGCAGATTCACAACCTGCGCCTGCACCGAAACATCGAGTGCCGACACCGGCTCATCAGCAACAATCAACTTCGGATTCAACGCCAGCGATCGCGCAACGCCGAGTCGCTGTCGCTGCCCGCCCGAGAACTCGTGCGCGTAACGATTCATGTAATCAGGATCGAGTCCGACTCTTCGCAGCAGCGCTGCAACCCGATCGCGTCGCTCGCTCTTCGTTCCCTGGTTGTGGATCACGAGCGGCTCGCCGACGATGTCGCCAACTTTCATGCGCGGATTTAGCGACGCGTAAGGATCCTGAAAGATGATCTGCATCTCGCGACGAATCTCACGCAGCTCTTTCTTGTTGAGCGCGAGAATGTCTCGTCCTTCAAAGTAGATGTGACCGGCAGTCGGCTCGATCAAACGAAGCAGGCAACGTCCGACTGTCGACTTGCCACAGCCCGACTCGCCAACCAGCCCGAGCGTTTCACCTGCGAAGATCTCAAACGACACACCATCAACCGCGCGCACGACGTCGGTCGAGCCTTCGACCGGAAAGTGTTTGACGAGACCTTTAACACTGACGAGCGTCTCAGCCGCCGGCGAAGCAACGTTAGTTTGTTCTATTTCAACTCGGGCGCTCATGAACCTCTTTGTGATCGGAGGCGACCGCAGCCGCAAGATCGTAAAGCACGCAACGCACTTCCACGTTGCCGTCGAGTTGGTACAACGGAATCTCTTCCGCCGTGCAACGAGGCATGCGATGCGGGCAGCGTGGCGCAAAGTGACAACCAGGCGGCAGATCCGTCGGTCGCGGCACGACGCCTTCGATCGTCTCGAGACGTTCTTTCCGAATCACCTGCGTGCCGGTGAGTTTTGGAACGGAACGCAGCAAGCCTTCCGTGTATGGATGCTTGGGCCGTGCAAACAGCTCGTCGACCGGCGATTCTTCGACGATTCTTCCCGTGTACATCACTGCAACTCGATCGGCGACTTCAGCCACAACACCCAGATCGTGAGTGATCAAAAGCACAGCCAGCTCGCGCTGCTTTCTTAGTTCGTCCAACAATTCAAGTATTTGCGCCTGGATCGTAACGTCCAAAGCCGTCGTCGGCTCGTCAGCGATCAGAAGTTTCGGATTGCAAGCCAGCGCCATCGCGATCATCACGCGTTGTCGCATGCCGCCGGAGAGTTGATGTGGATAATCATCGACGCGACGAGCGGGATCCGGAATCGAGACTTCCCGCATCGCCTCGATAGTTGCCTGACGTGCTTGTTTGTGCGACAGCTTGCGATGCAATCGCAGCGCTTCGGCAATCTGTTCGCCGACAGTAAAAACCGGATTGAGCGACGTCATCGGATCCTGAAAGATCATGGCGATATCGTCCCCGCGCATCTCGCGCATTTCGGAGTCGGAGAGTTTGAGTAGATCGTTACCGTCAAAAAGTATCTCGCCATTTACGATCTTTCCCGGCGGCGCGATGAGTCGCATGATGGAAAGCGCCGTCATCGACTTCCCACAACCCGACTCACCGACAAGTCCCAGCAGCTCGCCACGATCGAGATGAAAACTCACGCCATCAACCGCACGCACGAGCCCCGCGCGTGTCGGAAAGTGTGTCTGAAGATTTCGAACTTCGAGCAGGTGGGCCATCGGTCGTCAGTAGAGATTGAAATTATACTCGAGCTGCATCCACGTCGAGACAAGCTTGCCGTCTTTCATGGCGGGAATAAATTTTATCTTCTTCGCGGCTTCGATCGCTTTCTCTTCGAGCCCGTAAGGCAAGCCTGACGCCACGAGGATGTTAGTGACGGCGCCATCAGCCGTAAATATCGCTTTCAAAATCACAGAGCCGCTAAGAGCGTTTTGACGCGCCTCTTCCGTGTAACTCGGTTCTGGTCTGAAGGCCACGAAAGGCCGGCGGTCGACTTCTTTTATCGTGAATGCATTGGCGTTGTCCTGAGTTGTGCTTTTGTTTGAAACGCCGTTCCCTTCTTTGACTTGGATGCCTTGGTTTTTGCCACCGAGAGTGACCGATGAAAAGAACTGTTGGATTCGAGCATCGTCCATCGTCGCGCCAAACGCATGAAAGCGACAGATGTGATTACGAGTCGCGAAGATCTGCATCGTGCCCGGAATCTTATTGGGTGTAATGTACTGTTTGCCCTTGAAGCCATTGAGCGTTAATTCTTTTTGACTGGAACGTTCCCAACCGGCGTGTGTGAAGATTTCCCTTTTTAAATAATCTTCAATCGACTCGCGCGGGCGCGAGTTCTCTACACACAAGACTGTAAACGCGAGGCCATCGGCATACGCGCCGAGCGTATGTTGTTGCTGTTCCTTCGCAAGCTGCATCACCATCACTTTTCTGCTGGCCATCGCCGGATACGCCGGCAACATCACTGAAAACTCTTCACGCCTGATCGTGTAGCGCTTCCACTGCTTTGTTTCCGATTGTGCAACAACACTGCTCGCAACCAGCAATAACAGAAATGGTAATAATACTATTCGCTTCATTGTTACAGCCTGAGTTTATCAATGCGCCCGTTTTCAAGGTGCGTCTGTTCATAGGTAGTTTTTGACAGGATTTACAAGATTTTTCAGGATGAACACGTCAATCATGGAACATACTGTAAATCCTGTCTCTAAATGGTCGACGTCTCTCGATACTCACCCCAGATTTCGCGCAGCGCATTGCTGATCTCGCCAACCGTCGCATACGCCTCGACACATTCAAGAATTCGTGGGAGCAGGTTTTCATCAGTCGTGGCTGCCTGTTTGAGTTTATTGAGTGCGGACGTCACGGCATCTGTATCACGCCGCTCACGCAGTGCTCGCACGCGCTCAACCTGCGCCTCTTCGAGGGCCGGATCGATCCGCAGCACGTTCACGGGTGGCTCTTCTTCAAGCTGGAATCGGTTTACACCAACCACCACCTGTTCCTGTGCTTCGACAGCCTTCTGATAACGATACGCCGCCTCCTGGATCTCGCGCTGCACGTATCCGATTTCAATTGCACGCAGCATCCCTCCCAACGACTCGATTTTTTTCAGATACTCAACCGCGCCCGCTTCGATCTCGTCCGTCAGATGTTCGATCGCATAAGAACCGCCGAGCGGATCCGCTGTCTCCACAACACCCGACTCGTAAGCTATCACCTGCTGAGTTCTCAACGCGAGACGTGCTGCTGACTCAGTCGGCAACGCGAGCGCTTCGTCCATCGAATTCGTGTGCAGCGACTGCGTTCCACCAAGCACCGCAGCAAGCGCCTGGATCGTCGTGCGAACAATATTCACTTCCGGTTGCTGCGCGGTCAGTGACGAGCCTGCCGTCTGCGTGTGAAAGCGCAACATCAACGAACGCGGATCGCGTGCGTTGAAACGATCGTGCATGATGCGCGCCCACAAACGTCGCGCCGCACGAAACTTCGCGATCTCCTCGAGCAGGTTGTTGTGTGCGTTGAAGAAGAATGAGAGACGCGGAGCGAAGTCGTCGATCGCGAGACCAGCCGCGAGCGCTGCTTCAACGTACGTGATTCCATCAGCGAGCGTGAATGCAACTTCCTGCACCGCAGTGGAGCCGGCTTCGCGAATGTGATAACCGCTAATCGAGATCGTGTTCCAGTTTGGCACTTCGCGCGCGCAGAATCCGAAGATGTCAGTGACCAGACGCAGCGACGGACCGGGCGGATAAATGTACGTGCCACGCGCGATGTACTCTTTGAGAATGTCGTTTTGCAACGTGCCGCGAACTTTGTTCAACGGCACGCCCTGCTTGCGCGCGACGGCGAGATACAACGACAAAAGGGTCGCAGCCGTGGCGTTGATCGTCATCGACGTCGAGACTTCATCGAGCGGAATGCCGGCAAAGAGTCGCTCCATGTCTTCGAGCGAGTCGATAGCGACGCCAACTTTCCCGACTTCACCGTTTGCGAGTGGATCGTCCGAGTCGAGACCGATCTGCGTCGGAAGATCGAAGGCGACTGACAGTCCGGTCGTGCCCTGCGCGAGGAGATATTTGTAACGAGCGTTTGATTCTTCCGCGGTGGCGTAGCCGGCGTACTGGCGCATGGTCCAGAGACGCCCGCGATACATGTTCGGGTAAATGCCGCGCGTGTACGGAAACTCGCCCGGCGCGCCGAGATCTTTTTCGTAGTCAATCTCGCGCGTGTTGTAGGGATTGAAGTCTACCGGTTCCGTCGCTTTTGTTGCCATCTTCATAACCAGTGTAACAGAACCGAGCGCGGTAGCGCCGGGTCAAAGTCAGCGATCAAGCTTGTTTGATGAGTCTGACCCGGCGCTACCGCGCTCGGTTCTGTTTTGTGCCTTTTCGTGGCAGAGTATCGGCGATGAACACGGCGAGAGTTAATAAAAAAGGCGCGGATCGGGTGCGGCAGGGTCACCTGTGGATTTATCGTAGCGACGTGATCGCGGTTGACGCCGAAGGTGGTTCGGTCGTAACCGTAAAAGACGAGCGCGGCAACTTTGTCGGGCAGGCGCTGTTCAGCGACGCCTCACAGATCGCGCTGCGGTTCCTGACGCAGAGTAATGAAGAGATCGATCGCGAGTGGTGGCGGCGCAGGATTTGTGACGCTCGCGATCGAAGGCACATCGCGCCGGAGACGAATGCTTATCGTCTGATTTATTCAGAAGGTGATCTGCTGCCGTCGCTGATCGTCGACCGTTACGCAGACGTACTCGTGATGCAGACGTTGTCGCAGGGCACTGATGCCGTTAAGTCGATGTTGACGGAGTTACTCGTCGAGGAGTTCAATCCGCGCGCTGTGATCGAGCGAAACGACGTGCGCGTGCGCGAGCTTGAAGGACTACCGCTTATCACCGAGACGGTTTATGGCAACGCTCCTGCCGAGCTGGAGATTCTGCAACACGGATTGCGTTTTGTCGTCGAGCCGCTGGGCGGACAAAAGACCGGCTCGTTTTTGGACCAGCGCGAGAACCGCCTCGCCGCTCGCGCCGCGGCGCAAACGACAAACAGAGGTCGCGCACTCGATTGCTTTACGTTCAACGGCGCCTTTGCCCTCCACCTCGCTTCGGTTTGCGACAACGTGATCGGGATCGATATTTCTGCCGACGCTGTCGCTGCGGCCCAGCGAAATGCACAACTCAACGAGATCGCAAACGTCGAGTTTCTGGAAGCGAACGTGTTCGACGTGTTGCGCGAGATTGAAGCAGCGGGCGATCGTTTTGACGTGATCGTGCTCGACCCACCGGCGTTCGCGAAGAATCGCGCGAGCTTGAAAGCCGCGATTCGAGGTTATAAGGAGATCAATCTAAGGGCGTTGAAGTTGTTGAATCCGGGCGGCGTGCTGATCACCTGCACGTGTTCATATCACGTATCAGAGGAGTTGTTCATTGAGATCCTCGCGCAGGCGGCGATCGACGCACACCGGCGAGTTCAGATCGTGGAAAAAAGAATACAGGCAAGCGATCATCCGGTACTGGTGGGCGTACCGGAGACCTATTACTTGAAGTGCGTTATTGCGAGGGTAATCTAGGGCCGCGGCTTAAATTACATTCCAGGATCGGTCTCGATAACGATCTTGGTCGTGTAGTCCTTTCCACCGACGGATAGTTTCAAATTGTAGGTGCCGGCTTCGAGTGGCAGGCCCTGCTGGAAGACGTTACCGAAACCTCCGCCGCCGCCACCGCCACCACCTCCACCTCCACCACCTTGTCCGCCACCACCACCAAAGCCCGCCGGACGCGGAGGCGGATCGCCGCGCAGGTTCCACTGAATCCTGTTTAGACCGGCGTCCTTCGTCCCCACGATGTTTCGCACAACCTTCCCCGTGTAATCGGCAATCGTGAGCTTCACATCGCCTGATGCGCCATTCTTTAGGTAGTAGCTGATGGCCGTGCCGGGAGCCGGGTTCGAGCCGCGGAAAAGTTTCGAGCCGCCCCAGTATCGTCCAAGCCGCGGGTCGTTCTGCCAGATGGTTCCCGGTCTGACGTCGAACAAGTGCGCATCCGAGTCCATCACCTTCTGCGTCATCTGCTGTAGCGCGGTGATGTCGTCGAGAATGTAGATGCCACGACCGTGCGTACCGACAATCAGATCGTTATCACGCGGGTGGACCAGAATATCGTCGACGCGAATTATCGGCAGGCCTGACATGAACGGCTTCCAAACGCCGCCGCCATTCAGCGAAACGAAAAGACCATATTCCGTGCCGGCGAACAGCAGATCCTTGTTCTTTGCATCCTCGCGAACGACGTTCACCGTTCCCCACTTCGGCAGATTGTTGACGATCGACTTCCACGTCGCACCGTAATCCGTCGTGACGAACAAATACGGTTTGAGATCGTCGAGACGATGCCCGTCGACGGCGAGATAGCAAGTGCCGGCTTCGAAGTGCGAAGGCTCGACGCGCGAGATGTGATACGTCTCGCCGATACCCGGCACGTTCTTCGAAACGTTGGTCCACGTCGCGCCGCCGTCTTTACTGACCTGAACGTTGCCGTCGTCAGTACCGACCCAGATTACGCCCGGCAGTTTCGGCGACTCAGCCACAGTCACGATGTAACCGTAACCGGTGTAGCCGTCGTGCTTCGAAGCCATCGGATCTTTGCCCGGCACGCCCATGATTGGAAGCGTGTTGCGATCGATCGACTTGGTCAGATCGATCGTCGCGGTCCATGTGTCGCCGCGATCGAGGGAGCGGAAGAGCTTGTTGCCACCCGCATAGACGAGGCGTGGATTGTGCGGCGAAAGATGAATCGGAGTGTTCCAGTAGAAACGAAACACTTCGCTCGCCGGTGGCGTGGGAACAACGTTCGACTGCAAGTTCGCGCCGCCGAAGCCGCCAAATCCCTGTGCCGCTGCAAACGCCGCGAGTTGTGCTTGTGTATCGGGAGTCGGCGAAGCTGCCGGCGAAGCACCTGGCGACGGCGACGGTTGTGCGCCTCCGCCTCCCTGCCGGCCACCGCCCCGTCGTGGCACGCCGCGCGGTCGAATGCTCACGCTGCGGCCGGTGCGCAGATCAAGACGCTGCATCGCGCCGCCCTGCGATTCGGCATAGACGATGTTGTAATCAGTCGGATCGATCTGCGTGTAAAAACCGTCGCCGCCGCCGACACGATACCAGTCCGCATTCGTGATTCCGTTCTGAAAGCTACGCGTCTGGCTTGGACCACCCCACGAGCCGTTGTCCTGCAAACCGCCGTAGACGTAGTACGGCTTACGCATGTCGACTCCGATCGCGTAGAACTGCGCGGCCGGAATCGTATTTACAAACTCAAACGTCGCGCCCTGATCGTAGCTGACGTTCAAGCCTCCGTCGTTTCCGACCATCAGGTTGTCGCTGTTGTTGGGATTGATCCAGATCGCGTGGTTGTCGCTGTGCGCGATGCCCGGCTGTAAAGATTTGAACGTTTTGCCGCCGTCAGTCGATTTGCTGAAGTTCAAGCCGCCGACGTAAACCGTTTCCGGATTCTTGGGATCGACTCGGATCTGGCTGTAGTACATCGGGCGATTGTTTTCATTGCTGACGATGCGCCACGTCTTGCCCTTGTCGTCCGAACGCCAAACACCGGGTTTCTTCGGATTGAGCGGAGTCGGTGTCGGGGAAGCACTCGGACTTGGCGATGCTGACGGAGACGGGCTCGGGCTCGGCGCCGGTCCACCAGCCTGTGGTTCTTCACCGCCAGTGCCGACACTCGCGCCGACTTCCATCTGCGCGTAAAGGATGTTCGGGTTCGAACGCGAAACATCGAGACCGATACGACCGAGAAGACCTTCCGGCAATCCGCTGCCTTCGAGTTTCTTCCAGGTCTTGCCGGCGTCGATCGTTTTCCAGATGCCGCTGCCTGGACCACCACCGTTGAAACCGAAGTTCGTGCGGCGTCGCTGGTATGAAGCGGCGTAAAGTATCTTGCTGTCTGACGCGTCCATCGCGAGGTCAGTAAAACCGGTGTCTTCGTCGACGAACTTCACGTTCTGCCAGCTCTTACCGCCGTCCGTAGTTTTATAGACGCCACGCTCTTTGTTGGGTCCGAAGAGATGGCCCAACACTGCGACGTAGACTGTGTTTGCGTCTTTAGGATCGATCACGATGCGCGCGATCGTCTGTGAATCCTCGAGACCCATTTTCGTGAAAGTCTTACCGGCGTCAGTGGATTTGTAGATGCCGTCGCCGAAGCTGGAGCTCTGGCGGTTGTTGGCCTCGCCCGTACCGACCCAAACGATGTTTGGATCGGAAGGAGCGACTGCGACATCGCCGATTGAGTGAGTGCCGTACGTGTCAAAGATTGGTTGAAAGGTCGTGCCGTTGTTGGTCGACTTCCAAAGCCCGTTGGTCGCGAACGCCACGTAGATGATGTACGGGTTTTGTTCGACTGCGGTGATGTCGTCGATACGTCCACCCATGCTCGCTGGTCCGATGCTGCGAAAGACAAAGCGTTTCAGCGTCGGATCGGTTGACCAATTGATCGGCGTTGGAGTCGGACTGGGACTGGGAGTTGCCCTTGGGCTCTGCGCGGGTGCTGGACCAGGCGCGGGAGTTTGAGTTGTTTGATTCTGTGAATGAACAGTGATACTGGCAAAGGCCACAGCGGTAATGATCGTGAGTAGCAGGCCAAGATCGTAAACGGAGCGCGACCGTTCTTTCATGCGAAAGTGTCCTTTCAACGTACTTGTTTTGCCTAAACTACGTGGGATAGAACGAATGCCGTCAGAAATAGGCTAGGTGAACGTGCGGAATATAAATAAAGCCACCAAAAAGCACAAGGATCATTAGCCACTAAGAACGTAAAGAATTGTAAAGAAGAAATAGCCACAAAAAGGCATAAGAAGCACAAGCAAGTCAGGAAGAATAGAACTCTTCAGAATAGAACAAGTCAGGAAGAGGGCTTGCCCCCGCTCGTCGAATCCAAGCATCAGCGGGGGCAAGCCCCTCTTCCCGACTTGTTCTATTCCGAGAATCTTGTTCTTTTTGAAATTTACAAGCGGGAGAGCCAGTTTTTGTAATTTTCGCGGCGAGTTTCCATCCAGGCGCGGAAGCTGAATGGCGGCCGCGGCTGCGTGGTGATGATTTGCGCGAGATCGCGAAGCATAACGAGCTTCATGGCATTCACCGTGTTGACCGCACCCTGCGCCATATTCGTACAAGCCGGTGAGAGTGATGAGGGTTTTGCAGTGTAATTATCGTAGTAACTTAACGCCTCAAATTTCGCTTTGAACTGCCGCACAGTTTCGGTGTTGTCCGAGAACTTTTCCGCTAGCTGACTCTCGAGCAGAGAAAGAACCTGCGTCAGATAAACCTTGCGACCAATCTCAGCGGTTTCCATGAAGCACGCATCCTTTACGTTGCCCTCATAACTCAAGTCAGAGAATACGGCGCTCCGGATGTGAACGATGGTGTCGGAAGCGGTTGCGGGAACGAATCCCGTGGCTGTACGTCGCGGCATCAACGCGTGGACGTACTGCTCGATCGTGCCGCCGGCCGGAATGAGTGGACGATCCTCGTCACCCCGGAAAAGAGCGGCTGGACCGGGGCGGCCGTCGAACTTCATATCGACCCCGATCGCCTTAACGTTCTTTTCCGACAAGTTTCGCAGCGTGAGTATGTAAGCCGGATTGGGAATGTTCTCTGATCTAACGCTGACGATCTCGATCGCTTTGGTGTCGTTAACAAAAGCCGGCGGCGGCGGTAACGGCGGCACCGTGTCGAGCAAGGTGATGGTGAACGGCTCAATCCCGACCGCGCGCAAGTCGTTCAACTTTTTCTCCTCGCCGATGCCGAGACGATAAATGCCCACGAAGTCTTCCTGGTCGACACCTCTCGCGCCTCTAAGTAACGTGACGCGAACGGCAGCAGTCTCGCCGTTGAACTGCGGCTCAACCTTGACCCACCGAACTGGCGGAGATAATTGGGTGCCGGGCACGCGCACAAAATTGCTTATCATGAGCCACTTCCCGAGCTCGGTTGGACCATTCACGTTCGCATAACCGGGAGGCAGCGCCGGGTTGGCAACGACTTCAAGCAATAAAGGCGGTGGTCCCTCGGCGCGTGGCGCAGACATTGACGGCTTTAATGTAGGTTGTTGTGCGTTGACGAGAGACCACGAAGCAACCACCAGGAGGGTGGTGATAGTGAAGAGATTTTTCATCGGGTAAGCTCCTCAGCCGCGCCAGATGGTGCTGCGCGTGCTATCTGCAAGACGTTTAGCGTCTGGGAGAGCTTCGAGTGCGCGAAGAACCTGAGCGTCGCTGTCGAGCAATATACGAGCACCGGCGTCGTTTGAGAAGGCTGCGGTGACGATCTCCTGTCGCAAACGCAGCTTTGCAAACTCCAGCTCTTCATCGATCTGTGCGGGTTGGACCTGGAGCGCCGGCTGGGTGCGGACGAAATTGCGAAACGCTTCGATCATGCGATCAGTTATCGGGAAGTCTGTCGGCTTCGCATTCTTGCCGTACTGAACTTTTTCGATCCGGTACGACTCGAGACCGGGAACGGTTCCTGCCGCTACCTGTCGGGTGAATTGAAATGCGGCTTCGGCGATACGCAAACGCGTGGGCGTATTCGCGGGTTCTTTAACTTCGATGTCCGGAGTAATGCCGCCGCCACCATAAAACACGCGGCCCGCGGCTGTTTGTACTGCTGGTCCAGTGTGCGGGTGCGGCGTCGGCGAAGCGAGGGCGAGTGGCGCTTCGATGTTGTGTGGTCCATTCGCGCCGGCCGGCGGCGTCTGGTTATCGGTTGGCTCGTGGCGCGTGTAGTAGTCGTAAATCGAGCCGCTCGAATAGTCGCGCTGCAACGAGCGTCCGTACGGTGTGTAGTAACGCGCGGTGGTCAGCGTGAGTCCGGTGTTGAATGGCAACTGGAATATTCGTTGCACGAGACCTTTGCCGAAACTCGTCTCACCGACAATCAAGCCGCGGCCGTGATCCTGAATCGCGCCCGCCACGATTTCCGATGCTGAAGCGCTGTTGCGATTGATCAAAACCACCAAAGGAACGCTGGTCGGATCGGATCCGGTTGATTTGTAAGTAATCGGATCGCTGTACTCAGTTCGACCTTTCACCGAAACCACGACGGCGTCGCGCGGCAGAAACTCGCTCGCCACGTCGATTGCCTGATCTAAAAGCCCGCCGGGGTTGCCGCGCAGATCGAGTACGAGCTGCCGCATGCCCTGCTCCTGAAGTCGCTTGATCGACTTCGAAAGCTCATCGTCACTCGAGCGCTGAAAACCGCCAGTCAGGCCGATATAACCGGTGCCCGGACGGATCATGTAGGAGTTGCGAATCGTTGGCAGCGGCACTGCATCACGCACGATCGTGAAATACAACGGCGCTTCGGAGCCCGCGCGCTCGACCTTGATCGTCACCGGTTCGGCAAGCCCGCCGCGCACGTTTTTCGAGACCTGTTCGCTACTCCAGTCGCGCGAGTTTTTCCCGTCAACTTCGACGATGCGATCTCCGTACTTCAGGCCGTGCTTAGCGGCTGGTGTGTTTTCAACCACCGATTGTATGTAGACGCCGTCGTGATGCTGCACGATCGTGACGCCGATACCGTAGAAGCGCGAATCCTGATCTTCTTTGAGTTTCTTGAACTCGCTGTACGGGAAGTAAGCGGAATGCGGATCGAGCGTCGAAAGCATTCCCTGAATCGCGGCCTGCGTGGCTTTTTCGTGATCGATATCGCCCGAGTAGTTGCTGGTGATGGTGGTGACGGCTTCGTTGTAGTCTTTCTCGATCTCGTCGACGACGCGGTAAGAGTTCTTTGCGTTAGTGGAAGTTAAGCTGCGGAGATTTTGACCGCTGCTGCCGATCATACCCCCGAATACCGCCGCCAGCAGGATCAGGACGGCGGCGCTGATTGCGAAGCGCTTGTCGATCCAGAGATCGTTGTATCGTGGTGGAGGGGACTTCTTAAATTCGCGGGCAACTTCCATTGCCAAAATATACCATACGAGGTTTCTTTATCCACAGATTACCGACATGCGTTATATTGGGCATGAGGCATGCCCGCATCTCTTTCGGTCGTTATTCCCGCATACAATGAAGTCGCCCGTTTGGGGAAAACCCTGCGGGACGTTGTGGGCTACCTGCAGAAGAACTTTCCCGACGGCGAGTTGATCCTCGTCGACGACGGCTCATCCGACGATACCGCCGACCTGGCGCGAACAGTCTTCCGGGATTCCGGGAGCTTACGTACCTCGGTTATCAGTTACAAATCAAACCTCGGAAAAGGCAGGGCCGTCAGACTCGGCCTGCTGGCTGCGCGCGCTGACGTGGCCCTGTTTTCCGACGCCGATCTTTCCACCCCAATCACCGAAGCGCCGAAACTCGTCGACCCGATCGTGAACGGGCAGTATGACGTCACTTTCGGATCGCGCGCGCTCGACCGGCAACTGATCGGAGTGCATCAATCATGGCGTCGCGAGCAGGGCGGCCGCGTCTTCAATCTGGTTGTTCGACTCGCGACGGGACTGCCGTTCTGGGACACACAATGCGGCTTCAAAGCGTTTCGCATGAGCGCGTGTCGCCCGCTGATCGAAGCAGCCACGGTCGATCGGTTTGGGTTCGACGTCGAGCTGCTGTTCCTCGCTTTTCGGGCCGGTTTGAAACTGAAAGAGATTCCAGTGCGGTGGGACCACAACGAAGGTAGCAAGGTGACGTTGTTCACGGACAGCTTCAAGATGGTTAACGAAGTGAATCTGATCCGGCAGCAGGCGCGCCGCGGCGTCTACGACAGTGCGATCCGAGCGGTGCACGATTTGAAAAGAGCATAGGGCCTATCGGACCTGGAGGACCTATAATTAGCCCTATGACAGCTCGACTCAACGTCAATATCGATCACGTTGCTACCGTGCGCCAGGCGCGTCGTGCGCCGGAACCGAGCGTGCTGGCCGCCGCAATGGCGTGTGAGCAGGCCGGAGCCGACGGCATCACGGTTCACCTGCGCGGCGATCGCCGCCACATCCAGGATCTCGACATCGAAGTACTACGCAAGTCAGTCACGACTTATCTAAACGTCGAGATGGCTGCGACTGAAGAAATGCTCGGGATCGCGCTCACAGCCAAACCCGACGCGGTCACGCTCGTCGCGGAAAAGCCCGACGAGATCACGACTGAAGGCGGTCTCGATGCGAAGACAAACATCGCGATCGTGCGCGCGACAGTATCTAAACTGCGGCTCGGAAATATTCTCGCGAGTTTGTTTATCGATCCGGACGCGGAACAGATCGAGGCGGCGCACGACGTGGGCGCGCAGCAGGTTGAGTTGTGTACAGCGGCTTATGCTGAAGCGACACTCGGCGCGCGCGGAATTCACGGCGAAGGAGCAGCGCACGCCGCGCATGAGCTACGCAGGTTGAGAGACGCGGCAGAACTCGCGATGCAATATGGATTGAATGTCGCTGCAGGTCACGGGCTAACTTATCGAAATGTTGGCGCTGTCGCAGAGATCAAACAGATCACTGAATTCAACATCGGCCACAACATCGTCGCCAGAGCAGTGTTTGTTGGGTTGGAAACCGCCGTGAAGGAGATGCGCGCCGCGATCCGATCGTAAGCGTAGACAGGATTTACAAGATTTTCCAGGATTTACATGTAAATCCTGAACAATCTTGTAAATCCTGTCTACTTCTACCTCGTCTACCGGGAAGCGAGCTGCATGCGCACCACTGAGCGCTCGAACTCGGTCTTAGCAATAGCAAGCTCGTCTTCGCTGCCGCTCCAGGCGTTGATTTGTTTCTCGAGCTGGTCCCGCGACTGCTTTGCGCGCGCGGCGTCGATCTCGTCCGGACGTTCCGCGACTTCCGCGAGTACCGAGACGTGATCGTCGCGCACTTCCACAAAACCGCCCGACACGTGTAACTGAGAACTCTTCCCTTCTACCACGTACGTCAGCACACCAGTTTGCAGTTGTGAGATCAGCGGCGTGTGGCCCGGCAGGATTCCCAGCTCGCCACCTAATCCGGGCACCGTCACCATATCAACCGGCTCAGCAAGAACTCGTCGCTCCGGCGTTACAACTTCGAGTTGAATTTTGTCCGCCATATTTTACTGAGCGAGAGTCTTCGCCCTTTCGATCGCTTCTTCGATCGTGCCGACCATGTAGAACGCCTGCTCCGGCAGATCGTCATGCTTTCCATCTACGAGCTCGCGGAACCCTCTGACGGTGTCTTCGAGTTTGACGTACTTGCCTTCGAGACCGGTGAACTGCGCGGCCACGAAGAACGGCTGCGAGAAGAACCGCTGAATCTTTCGCGCGCGCGAAACGATCAGCTTGTCTTCGTCCGAAAGCTCGTCGAGACCGAGAATCGCGATGATGTCCTGGAGATCCTTGTAACGCTGCAACACGCGCTTCACGTCCTGAGCAGTGTCGTAGTGTTCCTGACCGATGATGCGCGGATCGAGAATGCGCGACGATGACGCGAGCGGATCGACCGCCGGATAGATACCGAGCTCGACGATCTGTCGCGAAAGCGCGGTGACCGCATCGAGGTGCGCGAACGTTGTCGCCGGCGCCGGATCGGTGTAGTCGTCAGCAGGCACGTAAACCGCCTGAATCGACGTGACTGATCCCGTCTTCGTTGACGTGATGCGCTCCTGCATTTCGCCCATCTCCGTCGCGAGGTTCGGCTGGTAACCCACGGCGGAAGGCATACGTCCGAGCAGTGCCGAGACTTCAGAACCGGCCTGTGTAAAGCGGAAGATGTTGTCGATAAAGAGCAGCACGTCGAGGCCTTGATCGCGGAAATACTCTGCGACCGTCAGACCTGAAAGCGCGACGCGCAGACGCGCTCCGGGCGGTTCAGTCATCTGACCGTAAATCAGCGCAACCTTCGATTGTCCAATCGTATTCATGTCGACCTTAGTCAGATCGAACTTGCCAGTGTCGTGGAAGTTCTTATTAAACTCCTCGCCAAACTGGATAACCTGCGACTCGACCATTTCGCGCAGCAGGTCGTTGCCCTCGCGCGTGCGCTCGCCGACGCCCGCAAACACCGAAAAACCCGAGCGCGCTTTCGCGATGTTGTTGATCAACTCCATCACGATAACGGTCTTGCCGACGCCCGCGCCGCCGAACAATCCGATCTTGCCGCCGCGCAGAAACGGCTGAATCAGGTCGATGACCTTGATGCCGGTTTCGAACATCTGCAACTCAGTCGACTGCTCTTCAAACGATGGCGCATGGCGGTGAATCGGGTAGCGCTTTTCGTGTTTCACAGGGCCGAGCGTGTCGACCGGCTCGCCGATGACGTTGAGCACGCGGCCGAGGGTTCCCTCGCCTACAGGCATCGTGATCGGGCCGCCGGTGTCGATGGCTTTCATGCCGCGGACCATGCCGTCAGTCGGAAGCATCGAAACGGTTCGCACGCGGCCTTCGCCAAGGTGCTGCTGCACTTCCGCGATCACATCGATCGGAGTGGGCACGTCGAACCCGTCAGAGGTGACTCGCAGCGCCTGGTAAATCGGCGGCAAGTAGCCTCCCTGAAACTCGACGTCGAGCACGGGGCCGATGATCTGGACGACTTTACCGACGTGATTCCCGTCGGCGCTGAGGTTTCCATTAGGCGTAGACATACTGTCTCTGAACTCCGGATAAACTGGCAGGATTAAAAGCCAGACAAGATAGCACACGCCGCTATTCAAGCCAAATCTAACACCTTAAAAGAGAACAGGTCAGGAAGAGGGGCTTGCCCCCGCTCGTCCAATCCGAGCAGCAGCGGGGTAAAGCCCCTCTTCCTGACTTGTTCTTTTCTCTGAAACCCTACTTGTACTACCATCGTAGTACAACCCAAAAGAGATGAGCCAGATTTTCTCATTGAGCCCTTCGCATCCCATGCCGCTCTACGCGCAGTTAACGCGAGCAATTCAGTTCGCGATTGCGACCGGACGGCTACGGATCGGGGAACAGTTGCCAACCGTGCGCCAGTTAGCAGTTGAACTTCGCGTCAATGCCAATACGGTGGCAAAAGTCTATGCCGAGCTGGAGCGCTCGGGAATCCTCGAAACACGAAGAGGCGTGGGAACGTTTGTCAGCGCCCGCCATCTCGACGGCAATCATCACGAGGAACATGATAAGCACCTGACAGCGCTCGTCGATCGCTTTCTGGAAGAAGCGAATGCGATGGGGTTCTCCGTCGACGACTTGCTGGATCAACTTCAGAGCCGGCGCAAGAAGGAGCCTAACTAAGATGTCTACGAGTCTGATTCATACCAGGAGTAACGTACCCGCCACCGAAATGCAGCGCGTCAACGTTGTATCAGCGGCAGTTTTGGTTACGCCGATCTTACTCGGCGCACTCATCACCTGGTTAACCTTCAATCCCATCGGTGCAATCGTTGGAGTACTGCTGGGATTACTACTCTCGCAGGCGCCGAAGGTTGCGCGGCAGTGGGAGCGCGCCGTTGTGTTGCGTCTGGGAAGATACGTCGGTTTGCGTGGTCCAGGTCTGTTCTGGATCATTCCGTTTGTGGATCAAGTCTCGGCGTGGGTGGACCAGCGCGTAATCACGACCAGTTTCGCTGCTGAAGAAACGCTTACGTCTGACACGGTGCCGGTCAACGTTGATGCGGTGCTCTTCTGGATGGTCTACGATCCGGAGAAAGCAGCGCTTGAAGTTCAGAACTATCCGCAGGCGGTGAGCTGGGCGGCACAGACTGCGCTACGCGACATCATCGGTAGAACATCGCTGACGGATCTGTTGCGCGGTCGCGAGCGGATTGAAGAAGAGTTGCAGCAATTGATCGACGAGCGCTCGAACCCCTGGGGCGTGACGGTGCAATCGGTTGAGATGCGCGACGTGATCATTCCGCCTGCACTACAAGATGCGATGTCGCGCGAAGCGCAGGCAGCGCGAGAGAAACAGGCGCGCATCATTCTGGGCCAGGCTGAAGTCGAGATCGCGCACTCGTTCGAGACTGCCGCTCGGTCGTATCGAGACAATCCGACAGCCCTGCACCTGAGAGCGATGAACATGTTGTATGAAGGCTTGAAGGAGAAGGGCGCTTTGATGCTCGTGCCGAGCAGCGCGGTGGAATCGATGGGAATGGGTGGCCTGCTTGGCGCCGCGGCGCTTCGACAACAAACGCTAACCGGCAGCGATGAAGTTCCCGAGTAAGAAATTTAAGCCGCGGATAAACGCGAATGAACGCAGATCAGACAAGAAATGCTGATCCGCGTTCATCTAGATC
>DATFDT010000374.1:0-2802 GCA_035251975.1 Pyrinomonadaceae bacterium
ACAGAGAACACAGAGGTTGCACAGAGAAGAGTGTGCAAAGCTCATCTTTTGTTCATTACCGCTTTTTGATCGTTTTCATTCCCGAAACGTTACCGCACATTTACCGGAAGTTTATGACTGGCCTCTCGCTGATCTCTATCCTCTCGTCCGACTTATGAGACTAGAGAGGACAGTATGAAGAGACATTTTTTTGCAATTGCAGTCGTTTTGGGCCTAATCGCGGCATTTGTGGTGATGCCGCGTCTTGCTGACGCTCAGGACGACCAGGCAGGAGCTTCGGCAGTCGCCGGTGACTCGGATCCGGTTTCAGTTTTTCAGTCAGCCGGACCCACGGCAGCTTCGATCCAGGGATCAGTCGATCAGTTTCGCGCTACGGTCAGCGTGCCTGCTGGTCGTCGTGAGATCAACTGGGACGGAGGCAATCCAGCCAACGAGGCCACGTCAGTCGTGGGAAATCCGTTTAACGGATTTCAGGTTACGCGCGGCGCGCTGTTCACAACTCCCGACGGTACGGGGTTTGTGCAAGCTCCTGCCGGCACCGAGGTGCCACCCGGAGGACTCGCCGGCTTTTTCAACAATCCAACTTACAAAACCAGTTTTCGAGCTTTCAGCGCGTCACGTCTGTTCGCCGTCGTGGGCGGCAAAGTCACAGACGTGACCTTCTTCGTGCCCGGCGGCGGCAACGTAGCAGCCACGGTCAACGGTTTCGCCGCGGTTTTCACTGATGTGGACCAGCCGAACGGAAGCGGTCCTGCGCGAAAACGCGGTAATCGAAACGCCAGCACGTTGATCGAGTACTACGGCACTGACGGACAGTTGCTGTTCAGCAGTTACGTACCAGCGTCGCCGGGCGATGGCGGGTTTTCTTTCTTCGGCGTGGTGTTTCCTGACGCACGCATCGCGCGAGTGCGAATCACGAGCGGCGATGTCGCGCCTGGTCCAAATGATTCCGAGAAAGATGACGTGGTGATGATGGACGATTTTATTTTTGGTGAACCGCATCCGGTTCAATGAGGGGAGAAAAGATGAGTAAACGTAGTTACGAACTTGCCCGTCGACTCGAGCTCGGCGCACTGGCGCTCGAAGCCTTCGCCAGCTCCCTGACGGAATTCGAGTGGCAAAGCCGTGTTCCCGGAGATGGACGAAAGATTGGTGTGGTGGTCCATCACGTGGCGAGTGTTTATCCAATCGAGATCGAGTTGGCCCAAACGCTCGCGAAAGGCGAAGCGGTTGAAGGTTTGACGATGGACGTCATCAACAAAATGAACGCCGAACACGCGAAGAAATTCGATGGTGTCTCGAAAGAGGAGACGGTCGAGTTCCTGAAGCAGAACAGTAGTGCAGCCGCAGCGGCGATTCGCTTATTGACAGACAGCGACCTGGATCAGGCGGCGCCGGTGTCGCTCTATGCGAACGCGATTCTTACATGCCAATTCGTTCTCGAGGATCACGCTGTACGACACAGCTATCACCACCTGGGGCGCATCCGCACTGCTTTGCAGGAGAGGACATTGGCCAAGTTAACCGCGTGATTTTTCCACGGTGGAACCCATGAACTTCGAAGAAGCAGTCATGCCGCATCTTGACGCCGCCTACAACCTGGCGCGTTGGTTAACGCGTAACGAGGCCGACGCGCAGGATATGGTCCAGGAGGCTTACCTGCGCGCGCTCCGGTTCTTCGGCGGCTTTCATGGGACTGATGCGCGCGCATGGTTGTTAACGATAGTGCGAAACACCTGCTACACGTGGTTGAAGCGCAGCAGATCGCTGGAGTTGTCAGGCGACTTCGACGAAGTAGTGTTGACGAAAGAGTCTGATGAGCCTGATCCGGAAGCTTCGCACCTTTTGAAAGTTCAATCGCAATTGATCAGCGAAGCAATTGAGAAACTGCCGATCGAGTTTCGTGAGGTCGTGATTCTGCGTGAGCTTGAAGAGCTTTCGTACAAAGAGATCGCGTCGATCACGGGAATTCCGATCGGCACTGTCATGTCGCGGCTGTCACGTGCGCGCAAGCGACTGGTCGTCTGTCTGCGTGGAGTCGCGCATAAGCCGCCAGCTATCAAATGTCAGATTAAGCTGGTCCAGGCGGGGAATAACCGAGTCGCTTAATCGGTCTATAGATCAGAAGCGATTCAAAGACCTTGATGAGAGAGTTAAAGAGGAGAGTTGTTATGAAGAACGTAGTTGCAAAATTCGGGTTGTTGGCAGCGATGATCGTATTCGCCGCTAGCGTGTCCGCAAATGCGCAATCTCTGCAATACAGATTAACCGCAAACATTCCGTTCGATTTTTCAGTGGCCGGCCAGAAACTTCCGGCGGGCAAATACTGGATCAACCGCGCGCACCAGAGTAACGGAGATATGGTGGTCCAAATCAGCAGTACAGACGGCCACTCAAACATCACTCGTTTGACGATTCCGGTGTCCGCATCCAATCCTGCGAAACACAGCTCGCTGGTGTTTCGCGTTTACGGAGATGAGTACTTTCTCGCTGAGATTTGGCCCGTGGGAAGTGTAACAGGACGGGAGTTGCCCAAGTCGCGCGCCGAACGCGAGCTCGCGCGGAAAGCAGCGGACAGTGGAGTTGCGGCACTTAACGCGCCGGATTTAAAGACAGTCACCATCCAGGCGAATTAACAGCCGTGAAGTTTCGAGTGACTCTCTGGAGTGCGCCGGCCTGCTGTTGCCGGGGGGCGCATAGCGAGCCAGGTCCCGCACTTCAGAAGTCCTCGAATCAAATTCGTCTCTGCGTAACCTCTGCGTTCTCTGCGCCTCTGCGGTGAACATATCCACAATTGAATTA
>DATFDT010000375.1:0-17327 GCA_035251975.1 Pyrinomonadaceae bacterium
CCCCGCTCGTCGAATCCAAGTAACGGCGGGGGCAAGCCCTCTTCCTGACTTGTTCTTTCTTCAGCGCCCGCTGAAAAATTTAGCCCACCGGCAGGCAATTCTACGCGTTACTAATACGAAGGGAATTTGTCGTCCCTGTAACGAGTAATCTACAATAACCGCTGCTTCGTCAGAGCCCAGAAAGACCTCCCCCGAGATTGAGCGTTGTCGTTCCCCGCGCGCACAAGGATCGGTCGCTACGAAATATGCTCCCAACTCGGCGCGGGTGGCATGGGTGAGGTCTATCTCGCCAACGACACCAAACTCGATCGCAAAGTCGCACTCAAAATCTTACCTTCTGACATCGTCGCCGATCCGACTGGCGAACGCGTGCGGCGCTTTGTACAAGAAGCTAAGGCGGCTTCGGCGCTCAACCACCCAAACATTCTCACCATTTACGAGATCGACGAGGTCGATTCAGAACACTTCATCGCCACCGAGTTCATCGACGGCGAAACACTGCGCGACCGTATAAGAAAAGGACCACTCAAACCAGCCGACACGATCGAGGTCGGCATTCAAGTCGCCGGCGCGCTTTGCTCGACACACGACGTCGGCATCATTCATCGTGACATCAAGCCCGACAACATCATGCTGCGTCACGACGGCATCGTTAAAGTTCTCGATTTTGGTCTTGCGAAACTCAGTCGTGAACGGCAAACACTCGAGACTGACTCACTCGCGCCCACGCAGAACTTCATCAACACCGCGTACGGCATGGTGCTCGGCACCGCGCACTACATGTCGCCGGAACAAGCACGAGGCATGGAGCTCGATGCCCGCACAGACATCTGGAGCCTCGGCTGTGTGCTCTACGAAATGATTTCCGGGCGCCAGGCGTTTGCTGGCCCAACCACGATCGATGTGATGTCGGGAATTTTAAATCGTGACCCGGAATCGCTTTTGCCCCACTTGCCGGACGGACCGCGCGAACTCGATCTCATCGTCCGGCGCGCGTTGCGCAAGGAGCGCGAGGATCGCTACCAAACGGCTAGAGACTTGTTGATCGATCTAAAGGATCTAAAGCGACAGGTCGAGACGCAGTCACACCGAGTGGTGACCACGAGATTGTCAGGCGAGTCATTCACTACAGACGCCGTGCCCGACAAATCGATCGCCGTCCTCTACTTCGAGAACATGAACTCGGAAAAAGAGAGCGACTACTTCTGCGCCGGCATGACGGAAGATATCATCACGGATCTCTCGAAGATCAAAGAATTGAAAATCGTCTCGCGTACTGACGTGCTTCCGTACCGAAACAAAGAGGTGAACACACGCCAGGTCGGTGATGCGCTGCGCGTGAACTACATCCTCGAAGGCAGCGTGCGAAAGGCCGGCAACCGGATTCGCATCACCGCACAGCTCATCAGCGTTCGCGACGGCTATCACCTCTGGGCCGAACGTTTCGATCGGATGATCGAAGACATCTTCGATCTGCAAAACGAAGTCTCGCAAAAGATCGTCGAGGCGTTGAAAGTGTCGCTCACCGAGTCAGAGCGAGAGCTGCTGACGCAGAAGCCGACGGACGATCTGCGCGCTTACGATTTCTACATGCGCGGTCGCGAGCTCCTCTATTTGAAAGGCAAGCGAAACACCGATAGCGCAATCAAGATGTTTGAAGCTGCGGTCGCAATCGATCCGGAGTTTGCATCGGCTTACGCCGGACTCGCAGAAGCTTACTCGACGATGTACGAGTGGTACGACGGCTCTTCAACGTGGTTGAGCAAAGCGATCGAGGCGAACCAGAAAGCGCTCGAGCTCGAGCCAACGTCTCTCGACGCAAAGTTTGGCATCGCCACGGTCTATTTCAATCAGCGGAGGTTTTCTGAGTCGAAGCGTGCGATCGAGGAGCTTCTCAAAGAGAACGCTGACTTCTATCCCGGTCATCTACGGCTCGGTATAATCGCGGAGCTATCGAACGATTTGGAAGGCGCACGGAAACACTACCGCCGCGCTGCGGAGCTCAAGCCGTATGACGAAGACGCCTGGATGTTTCTCGCGGGCGCCTATCGAAAGCTTGGAAACGCGGCGTCCGCCGACAAAGCCGCAATCAAAGTGATTGAAATCACCTCGCGAAAACTCGAAGCGAGTCTCGACGATATCATCGTGATGAGTCGCCTCGCGGAAGCGTATGCGCGCTTTGGCAGTCGCGAAGAAACGACCGCGACGCTAAGGCGGGTGCTCGAATTGGAACCAAATGACGGCCTCGCTGTATACAATTGTTCGTGCGCTTACGCGTTACTAGAAGAAAAGGACGCAGCGTTGCTTCTGCTTCGTCGCGCGTTTGAGAGTGGATTCAGGACCGTAGCCCACTGGGCCCGAACGGACAGCGCATTTGATCCGATACGTGATGACGAAGACTTTCAGAAGCTGTTAACCGAACTGCAATAAAATTCGATTGGAGAACATTATGCCAAAGTATGTTATTGAGCGAGTCGTGCCCGGGGCCAGTAAGCTGACTCCCGCGGAGTTGAAAACGTTGTCGCAGCGCTCGTGCAGTGTGTTGAATGAGATGGGACCGCAGATTCAATGGGTCCAGAGCTACGTGACAGACAACAAGCTCTACTGTGTTTACGTCGCGCCGAATGAAGAGATGATTCAGGAGCACGCGCGGCGCGGTGGATTTCCGGCGAATCACGTGGCGCAAGTGAAGACGATCATCGACCCGACAACTTCCGAGGATTAATGAAAGAATTTAGCCGCGGATTTACGCTGATGAACGCAGATCCGCGTTTATCTGCGTCCATCAGCGGTTAAACTTAACAACGAATAGATGAGCGTTGAATTACAAATCCCGTCGTTTGAGTTGGCGACGGAGTGGTTGAACCGGCGGATTACTGCGCGACAGACGAAGGGCCATCCGACCCTGGTCCATTTCTGGTCTGTCAGCTCGGAGGCGTCGAAGACTAACCTGGCCCAGGTGGCGCAGCTACGCGAGCAGCGCAAGCGTGAAGGATTGCGCGTCGTTGCTGTTCACGTTCCACAGTCAGACGCTGAAAAAGATCTACGCACCGTGCGCGACACGATCGCGCGGCTCAATCTCACAGAGCCATGCGCACTCGATAACGACTACACAGTCAGTCACGGGCAGGAAAATCTTCCCGTCTACTTCCTCTTCGATCCGGAAGGCGAGATCCGCGCCTCCGCAACCGGAGCAACCGGCCTCGACACGATCGAAGACAAACTGGACCAACTACTCGCCGAGCTCCGATCGAACAACCCGTTTTGCGCCACATGCGAGTTGTTCCTTAACGAAGAAGCGATGTTCTGCGCCGACTGCGGTTCGCCGTTGACACTGCCCGGCGCCGGCGCACATCCGTATTACGAAAGCCACTTCGTCGCTTCCCTTCCCACCGTTCAGTTCGTCAATACCGATCCACTAATCGGACACAAGATCGACGGAAAGTACGAGCTCGTGGCGAAGCTCGGCGAAGGCGGTATGAGCGTAGTCTATCGCGCGCGTCGCGTACATATCGGCGACGACGTAGCGGTAAAGATCCTCACGGGCAAGTTCGTTAAAGACGACGCTGCGCTGGCACGTTTCCGCCGAGAAGCACGCGCCGCTGCGATGCTGCGCCATCCAAACGTCATCACTATTCACGACTTCGGCGAAACTGACGACGTACACGCGCCGGCTTACATCGTGATGGAGTTTGTGAGAGGAACACCACTGCGCGAGCTGCTAAATAGTGAAGATCGCTTTTCGGTTGAGCGTAGCGCCCGGTTGATGCGCGGAATCTGCGCGGGTGTCAGCTCAGCGCATCGACAAGGCGTGGTCCATCGCGATCTCAAACCGGAAAACATTCTCGTAGTCGCGCCTGATGACGACTTCGAAGTTGAGAGCGTGAGAGTGGTCGACTTCGGTTTGGCGAAACTCCTCGCTGACGCGGGCGCTGCATCTTCAGGCGCGGTTGTCGGCACGCCTTTTTACATGTCGCCCGAGCAATGTTTGGGTGAGCCGCTCGACGCGCGCTCAGATGTTTACAGCCTGGGCACGATGTTCTACGAGATGATTTCGGGTAAGAGACCGTTTGAAGCCGAGACGGTTTCAGGTGTGATTAACAGACACTTGCAGGAACCACCGCCGCCGTTTGCTGAATCGCTGCGGATACCGCGTCGGATATCGATGGGGATCATGCATGCCCTCGCGAAAGATCCGGATGACCGGCCGCAGACGGCGACTGAACTGGCGCGGCAGATGGGATTAATTTAACTAAACTCTTCGCGACACGCGCGCGATCGCCTTCGCGAGCTCATTCAACTCGATCGGTTTCGACAGATGTAGCGCGTAACCCGCATTCAACGCCTTCGACTCATCAAGCGCGCCCGCATAACCTGTCACCGCAATCGCCGGAATACGTTCACCATCACCTTCGATCTCACGCAGCCGCCGCATGAAATCGTAACCATCCATCTCCGGCAAGCCGATATCAGACACAACAACATCCGGCCTCCAGTCTGCGATCATCTTCAACGCCATCGACGCAGAATCACTCGCTCTCACTTCCGCACCGTAGCGACCAAGCGCGAGCGTGATCAACTCGCGCGTGTCCTGCTGATCGTCGACAGTAAGAACTTTCAAGCCACTCAACACATCGGCATTCAGCTCCGGAATTGATCCATTTTGTTGCCAAAACTCCACCGCTACAGGATCTGTAGGACGCAGCAACTCACTAATCAGCGGTAGCGACACAACGAAGGTCGCACCTTTCCCGTGGCCATCACTCTCCGCGCGAATGTCGCCGCTATGCATCGCCACCAGACTACTCACGATCGAGAGACCGAGTCCGAGACCACCATGCGTACGCTTCGCCGAAGTATCAGCCTGCCGGAAGCGCTCAAAGATGTACGGCAGAAACTCCGGCGCGATTCCTTCACCTGTATCACGGATCACGATCTCGACCCGTGGTCCAACACAACGCAGCTCGACTTCCACGAGGCCATCTTTCGGCGTGAACTTCACGGCATTTGAAAGCAGGTTCCAAACAACCTGCTGCAACCGCACCGCTTCGCCCATAATGAGCCCGGCATTTGCGTCGAGCGCAGTAACGATCTGAATGTTCTTCGCTTCCGCAGCCGGACGAACGGCATCGATCGCAGCCTGAATAACACTCACGAGCTCGATCGGTTTCGGCTCGAGTTGCAACTTACCCGTCACGATGCGCGAGATATCAAGCAGCTCATCGATGATCGCGCGTTGAGCTTCAGCGTTGCGATGGATAATGTCGATCCCACGCGCCCGATCCGCTTCACCGAGCTTGCCGCTCTTCAACAAGTGCGTCCAACCGAAGATCGCGTTAAGCGGCGTGCGCAACTCGTGCGAAAGCATCGCGAGAAAATCGTCTTTCACGCGATTTGCGATCTCAGCGCTCGCACGCGCTTTCTGCTCACGCGCCATCAACTGCAACACCGCCTCTTCCGCCTCGCGACGCACGCGCTGAAGATTCAAGTGCGCCTCAACACGCGCCATCAGCTCGCGTGCTGAAAATGGCTTGATCAAATAGTCATCGGCGCCTGCGCCCATACCTTCAACCCGCGACTCCTCACCGGCACGCGCTGACAGCAGTATCACGGGGGTAGTTCGTGTTTTCTCGTCAGCACGCAAAGCCTTCAGCAAACCGAAGCCGTCGAGCTTGGGCATCATCACGTCTGACAAAACAAGATCGAATTTCTGACTAAGCGCAGTGGCGAGCGCAGTTTCACCTTCAGCCACTACTTCGACGTCGTATTTCGTCGCCAGTAACCGACGTAGATACTCGCGCATGTCAGTGTTGTCATCGGCGAGGAGGATGCGAGCGCGCGGCTGGTCCGCCGTTGCTGCAGGAATTTCCGGTAAAGCAAACCTATCGAGATGATTTGTTTCGTTAGGAAGCCACTTCAGCAACTCGTCAACATACGCATCACTCCGCACACTCGTGGATTCGAGTGTACGCGCGCCACCAAGTCGTTCGGCAGGCAAGTGTGCCGAGCCCGTGGGAATACTGACGGTGAAAGTGCTTCCGCGCCCGACTTCGCTTTTGACGCGCACGGCGCCGCCGTGAAGTTTGACGAGCTCCTGGACCAGAGCGAGTCCGATTCCGGATCCTTCATAACTGCGCCCACGCGCGCCTTTGACACGATGAAAACGCTCGAACAGGTGTGGCAACTCGTCGTCCGGAATTCCGGTTCCCGTGTCACTCACTTCCAGCTCAACATTCTCGCCCGACTTCTTCAAACCAACTGTGATCTCGCCTTCAAACGTAAACTTGAAAGCATTCGAAAGCAGGTTGAAGACGATCTTCTCCCACATCTCGCGATCGACATAGACCTCGGCTTGCAAAGGTGAATCGTCGACGATCAGCTTCAGTCCGGCTCTCTCGATTGCTGAGCGAAACATACTCGCCAGCTCTGTAGTTAGCGCTTGCAGATCGACGGCCTCGTACACTGCTTCGATACGCCCGGCCTCGATGCGTGAGAAATCGAGAAGGGTGTTTACGAGTTTGAGCAGTCGGACACTGTTGCGATGAGCCACGTCGAGCTGATCGTGTACGCTCGACGATAAGCTCGTGTCTGCGAGCGTCTCTTCGAGTGGTCCAAGCATGAGCGTCAGTGGTGTACGAAATTCGTGACTGACATTTGAGAAGAAGGTCGTCTTGGTACGATCGATCTCGGCGAGCGCTTCGGCACGCTTGCGCTCCTCCTCGTACGCGCGCGCGTTTGAGATCGCGGTGCCGACATGACCCACCACCAGATCGAAGAAGCTTCGATACTCCGCGTCGACGATACGCCTTGGACTGAGGCCGGCCACGAGAAACCCCGACGGCTTCGCGTGAACAGATGCGCCGATCGGCAGGATCAAAGCCGTGTTGCACGACTCAGGCCATGGCCCACCCGGCAACGAGCCGAAGCGTTGCTCGACATCAGAAACTACTTTCGCCGTGTTCGTTTCAAACACATCGCGCAATGGCCACGTCGCATCGCCACTCATCGTGATGAGCGCCGGAGCGGCAGTAGAATCGTCTTCGATCCCGCTCGCGCAAATTAAGTGCGCCCCGCGTGCATCTTCATCCAACAGGTACACGAGTGCGAACGGCACGTCGTAAGGATTGGCTGCGAGAGTGTTGAGAGCGATCTGGCATGCTTCTTCGGCTGATTTCACTTCGATGCGACCGAGGTCGCGAAGTGTTTGCAGGCGTCGCTCTCCGACCACGCGTCCGGTGGTTTCGTAGCAGGCGCAGAAAATGCCGTCGATCTCATCTTTGTCACCGCGAATCGGGCTATAAGAAAAGGTGAAATAAGTTTCTTCACGCGGCAGGTTGCGATCCATCAGCAGCAGCAGATCTTCAGACCACGTTGCCTCACCTGTCTGGAAAACGCTGTCGAGCATTGGACCGACGGTGGACCAGATCTCTTTCCACGCTTCGCGACCGGAGCGGCCGAGCCAGCCGGGATGTTTCGTTACGCCGAGAACGGGAATGTAGCCGTCGTTGTAGAACATCGTGTACTCGGGATTACCCCACCAGAGCACGATGGGATAACGCGAGCCGATGCAGATGGAAACGGCGGTCTTGAGAGACTGGGGCCACTGTGTCGCTGGACCAACAGGGCTGCAGGACCAGTCGAACGCACGCATGCGCTCGCCCATTTCGCCGCCGCCACTTAAAAAACTCAGATCGGTAGAGTCTTTGGGCATTAATCGTTTAAGGGGATTAGTGACGGGGGTGTGGCTAATTAGAAACCGAGGCTGATTTTCTGTCAATGCGTCAGATTGGTTTTCTCGCCCTCTGCGTATCTTTGCGTCTGCTCAAAGCGTGGAAGGTGGGTTTCAGGGATGGGTAAAGATTCCGGTATTGCTCGTAGAGTGAGTCGTAAATCGCAACTGCTTCTTTGTTTGGAGTGACATGATCGCGGGTTGAGATGGTCTGTTCGCAGGCGGCATCGACGTTCGACCACACACCTGCGCCAACGCCAGCCAGCAACGCCGCTCCGTAGGCTGCGCCTTCAGTCGTATTAACTGTGACGAGATCTGCACCGAGTGTGTCTGCAAGAATCTGTCGCCACAGCAAACTCTTTGCACCGCCACCAGACACGCGAACTTCTTCGATCGATCCCAGTCCGGCTTCGCGCATCAGGCAAAACATGTCTTTAATTCCAAACGCGACCCCTTCGAGTATCGATCGTGTTAAATGCGCCGGGCCGTGACGCGTAGTCAGTCCGATCCATGCACCGCGTGCGAGTGGATCGGGATGAGGTGTTCGTTCTCCGCTCAAGTACGGCAGAAATATCAACCCTTCACTTCCGGCAGGCGCCCCGGCAGCATCGCCAACCAGCTCTGCAAAACTTCGATCGCACGCGAGCTTGTCACGATACCACTGCAAACTGCCGGCAGCACTGAGCATCACTCCCATCAAATGCCAGCGACCTGCAACTGCATGACAAAACGCGTGCAGCCGTCCTTCCGGCTCGATCAACGGCGACTCAGTTGCTGCGAAAACAACTCCCGAAGTCCCGAGTGTCACTGCAATCACGCCCGGACGCACGACACCAGTGCCGATCGCCTGCGCCGACTGATCGCCACCACCAGCGACCACCGGCGTGCCCTGACTCAAGCCGGTTTGCGCAGCAGCTTCGGGTGTCACTCCGCCCGTAGTTTCATGACCTTCGAATGTTGGCGGCAGCCAGTCGGGCGAGATATTCAGAGTCTTTAAGATCTGCGACGACCACGTGCGCTTGCGCAGATCGAAGAGCATCGTGCCCGAACCGTCTGCTTTGTCCATCGCGAGCGCGCCGGTGAGTTTATAGCGGATGTAGTCTTTCGGTAACAGGACGTGACGAGTGCGACGATAGATTTCGGGCTCGTGTGTCTCGACCCAGAGGATCTTTGGCGCAGTAAAACCGGTGAGCGCATCGTTGCCTGTGATCTGGACCAACTCTGCGCGACTAATGCGCGCGCGGATCTCGTCGCACTCGGCGCCGCACCTTTGATCGTTCCAAAGGATCGCGGGCCGCAGTACTTCGCCTACAGCATCGAGCAACACGAGGCCATGCATCTGTCCCGTCAAGCCGATTGCTGATATATCTTCACCGGAAGCATTCGCCGTGGCGAGTGCTTGTTTGATGCTGTTCGAGGTAGCAGTCCACCACTCGCGCGGATCTTGTTCTGACCAGAGTGGGTGCGGTGTCGAGAGATTTAGCGGCGTCGTGGCGCTACTCACGACGCGACCGTCATGATCGATCAACAACGCTTTGGCGCCAGTGGTCGAGAGATCAATCCCAAGAAGCAATTTCATTTACCGTTTATTAAGCCACAAAAGCAGCACAAAACGCACAAAAAAATATTTTTGGTTTTGTGATGCTTTGCGGCTATCCTTGCGATAGACCATGTCGATTCTCTTCGAGATCCTTTTAGAACTCATTCTCCCACTATTTGCCGAATTTCTCGCCGAACTCGCTCTGCACCAGCTTGGGCAGATACCATGGATGCGGAAAACGGGGCGCGTGGTTCTCACGGCGATCATGTATTTCGGAGTCGGCCTGATAGCTGGTTTCATTAGCCTGCTGATTTTTCCTAAAGCATTCGCACGCAGTTCGACACTGCCTGGCATTAGTCTTGTGATCACGCCGATACTGGGCGGAGTTTTCATGTCTTACATCGCATGGTTTCGCGTTCGTACGTGGGATTGGACAATCCGGCTCGAAACTTTTGCGTACGGATTTCTTTTCGCGTTCGCCATGACCTTGATAAGGTTTTATTTCACCGACTAAATAGATACGGAGAGCAAATTGATGCGCGGCATTCCACAGTTCTTAATCTTCATAATCATTGTAATGTTTAGTGTGTTGCCTGCTGATGCGCAGCAACCAGATCCCAGTCTTTATTCCGGTTTGCGTTGGCGGATGATTGGGCCGTTCCGTGGTGGACGCGTCAACGCTGTCAGTGGCGTCGTGGGCCAACCCGAGACGTTTTACTTCGGATCGGTTGGCGGCGGCGTGTGGAAATCATCGAACGCCGGACGCACCTGGACGCCCATCTTCGACGCAACGAATGTGGCGTCGATTGGTGCGATCGGGGTCGCACCTTCCGACGGAAACATGATCTACGTCGGCACTGGCGAACCAGACATGCGCGACTCGATCGCTTACGGCAACGGCGTCTACAAATCTACTGACGCCGGAAAAACCTGGAAGCATCTCGGACTCGAAAATACAAAACAGATCGGCCGCATCATTGTCGATCCGAAGAATCCGAACACTGTGTTTGTCGCGGCGCTCGGCAATGTTTACGCACCGAATCCCGATAGGGGTGTTTATCGATCGCGCGACGGCGGCGTCACGTGGCAAAAGGTCCTCTTTAAAAATGATGACCTCGGCGCGATCGATCTCCAATTCGATCCGGTTGATTCGAAGATCGTCTACGCGACGCTCTGGAACGTGCGCCGTCCACCCTGGTTTATCTACGCGCCCGCGAATGGACCAGGCGCGGGGATCTTCAAGTCTGTCGATGGCGGGACAACGTGGACAGGGATCTCGGAAGGAATTCCGCTCGAAGGCCGCGGGCACATCGGCATCGCAGTCGCGCCTACCAATCGCAATCGGCTTTATGCAGTCGTTGATGCAAAGGATGGCGGCGTGTTTATTTCAAACGACGCGGGCGCCACCTGGACCAGGCTGTCGAATGATAAACGACTGTGGGACCGCGGCTGGTATTTCGAGAAAGTCACTGTCGATCCGAAGAACGCAGACGTCGTTTATGTGATGAACACATCGATGTATCGCTCGACAGACGCGGGCAAAACGTGGACGCCGATCAAAGGCGCGCCCGGCGGCGACGACTATCACCAGCTATGGATCAACCCCGACGATCCGAAACGAATGATTGTCGCGAGCGATCAAGGCACGATCGTGACTGTCGACGGCGCGGCAACGTGGAGCTCCTGGTACAACCAGCCGACGGCGCAGATCTATCACGTCGCCGCCGACTATCGTTTTCCTTACTGGGTCACGGGGGCGCAGCAGGACAGCGGCGCGGTCGGTACGCCTTCGCGCAGCATTCATTCGGACATCTCGAATCGCGATTGGGAAGGTTTGTGCGCCGGCGGTGAAGCGGGTTACACGGCGCCCGATCCGCTGCATCCGGAGATTCTGTTTGGCGGCACTGTTTCGCGTTGCAACGTGCTCACCGGCGAGACGAAGAATGTTTCGCCTGAGCGCGGTGCGACGCCCGGTCAGTTTCGTCATGCATGGACACAGCCGCTCGTCTTCTCAAAAGCCGACCGACACGCACTCTATTACGCGAACCAGTTTCTCTATAAGACGACTAACGGTGGTGAGAGTTGGACGCAGATCAGTCAAGACATGACGCGTGAAGATCCCGGCGTGCCGTCGAATCTCAACGAAGCTGCCGCTGCGGATGCGCCTGCTGACAAGCGACGCGGCGTGATTTATACGATCGCGCCTTCGCCGCTGCGTGCGCCCACGATCTGGATCGGCACTGACGACGGTTTGATCCATCTCACTAAAGACGACGGCAAGACGTGGCAGAACGTAACACCGCCAGCGCTGACGTCGTGGAGCAAAGTGGTGATGATCGAGGCGTCGCACTTTGACGTGAACGAAGCCTACGCTGCGGTCGAGCGGCATCAACTCGCTGATTACGAACCGCACATCTATCGCACGCTCGATTCCGGAAAAACGTGGACCGAGATCACGCACGGATTGCCCGCCGGTGCTTACGTGCAAACGGTAAAGGAGGATCCGCATCGTCGTGGGCTCTTGTTTACGGGCACTGAGCGCAGCGTGTTCGTGTCGTTTGATGATGGCGATCACTGGCAGTCGTTACAACTGAATCTGCCGCCTGCATCGATGCGCGATCTGGCTGTTCACGCTGATGATTTGATCGTGGGAACGCATGGTCGTGGGTTCTGGGTGATCGACAACATCACGTTGTTGCGCCAGCTCAGTGATGATATTGCGAAGTCGAGCGCGTACCTGTTTCAACCGGCGGACGCGTATCTACTGACGCCCGGAAATGACAATGGAACGCCGATGCCGCGCGACGAGCCTATCGCGGAGAATCCGCCGTTTGGCGCGATGATTGATTATTACTTGAAGTCGAATGTGAATGGTCCAGTTACGATCGAGATCGTCGATCCGGGTGGTGATGTTGTGCGGAAGTATTCTTCTGAGGACAAGCCGGCGGCGGTGAATCTCGAGACGCTAAACATTCCTGCTTACTGGGTGCGGACGCTGGAAACGCTTTCGACCACGGCGGGCATGCATCGATGGATCTGGGATCTGAGGCCCACGCCGCCGGCCCGTCCTGCGGGCGGTGGTGGTGGTGGTTTTGGGCGTGGTGGAGCGCCGCTGGTCCTGCCTGGTGTGTATACGATTAAGCTTACTGTTGGTGGTAAGAGTTTTACGCAGCCGCTCGTCGTCCGGGCCGATCCGCGTTCAAAGTAAACTTTATCCACAGATTACGCAGATTGAGAATCTGTGTAATCTGTGGATAGCAACTATCTCCGTCGACCACGAATCACGCGGAGTTTCTTCACCGTGGCTTCCTTGTACGGCAGCGTCGAATTCTCCAGCACCGCGTAATACTTTCGATCCTGCTCACGTTCAGCTAACAAGAACACGATCTTCTCACCCGTAAAATATTCCTTTTTGAACCCGGCCTCCGCACCGTGCATGTACTCGATCGCATCGCCCTTCTTGAACTTCCCCTTGAACGACTCAATCACCTCCGCACGAATCCTCCAGTTCTCGTAACCGATAATTCGATTCGTAATCTCCGCTTCCTTTATGCGAATATGCACGACGACGGCAACCGCTTTATAGTCACTTCTCAAATAACTCAGCGGCGGCCAGTCATCATCCTGCGCAAACACACAAACCGGCGCCACCATCAGCACGATTAAAAATTTTAGCAGTAGTTTCAATCTAAATGTTAAATTCACTTTCATGAAAATTGACCGCCGTACGTTTCTCGCCGCTTCGTCTTCTGCATTGCTGTTCGCCAGGCGGCTGATCCACGCGCAGCCCTTTGACACCGCGTCCCAAGTGAACCACCGAAGACCAGCAAGCCGCGACGTCACAGTTTATACGACAGCGGACCAAACCGAATACCGTCTTTCGAGTACCGGCATAGTTAAATTCAAGCCGATGGCCCAACCGCTCGAGACGCAGATCTGCGTATTCGTCGATCCGGCCCGGACGTTCCAGACGATTTTGGGCATCGGGGGCGCACTCACGGACGCCTCAGCCGAGACATTCGCAAAATTACCAAAACCAAAACAGCAGGAATTGCTGAACGCCTATTTCAACCGCGACACCGGCATTGCTTACACGCTCGCCCGGACCAACATCCACAGTTGCGACTTCTCGAGCGGAAGCTACACGTACGTGACGGAAGGCGACAAGGAGTTGAAGTCGTTCAGCGTAGACCACGACAAGGAGTTTCGCATTCCGTTCATCAAGCAGTCGCTGGCTGCGGCTGGCGGACGGCTCAACATCTTCGCGAGCCCGTGGAGCCCACCGGCGTTCATGAAAGACAACAACAACATGCTTCGCGGCGGCAAGTTGAAACCGGAGTTTTATCAGCCATGGGCCAACTACTTCGCGAAGTTCATCAAAGCGTACGAGCGCGAGGGCATACCGATCTGGGGTCTTACGATTCAGAACGAGCCGATGGCGACGCAGAAATGGGAATCGTGCATTTTCTCAGCCGAGGATGAGAGAGATTTTCTGAAGAACCATCTTGGACCGACGATTAGGCGCGAGGGTCTCGCCGCGAAGAAGATCATCGTGTGGGACCACAATCGCGATCTAATCTACCAGCGCGCGCGTACTATTCTCGACGATCCGAAAGCTTCGCAATACGTGTGGGGTATTGGTTATCACTGGTACGAGCCGTGGAGTGGCGGCGAGCCGATGTTTGACAACGTAAAGCTCGTGCACGGGTCATTTCCTGACAAGCATCTGATCTTCACTGAGGGCTGTGCCGACGCATTCAAGCCTGAACGGCTGAAGGATTGGGCGCTGGGTGAGCTGTACGGGCGTTCGATGATCAACGACTTCAACAGCGGCACTGTGGGCTGGACCGACTGGAACGTTCTGCTTGATGAAATGGGTGGCCCGAATCACGTTCAGAACTTCTGCTTCGCCCCCGTTCATGCCGATACGAAGACCGGCGAGTTGATCTACACAAACTCCTACTACTACATCGGCCACATCTCGAAGTTCGCCCGTCCCGGCGCCAAGCGCATTGCGAGTTCCCCGAGTCGCAGCCCCCTTCTTTCAACCGCCTTCCTGAATCCTGACGGAAGTGTCGCGGTGGTGGTGATGAACAAGACGGACAAACAGATGAATTACTTTCTCTGGATGGACGGCCAGGGTGCCGAGATTGAAAGCCTACCGCACTCGATACAGACGCTGGTGTTTTGAGTGAGGGCCCTACGTCTTTGATTTACATTTAGTGTTTGTCGCTTCCTCGACGTAAGCGCGCAGTTCACCTTTGTTTCGCTTCTCGAGCAGCCCGTCATAAAACTGCGACTTGGCTTTCGGCTTCGTCGCTAGAATGGCCTCGTAAACTTTCAGCGCGCCTTCGACACCCGCAAGATGAACCGCTATCCGATCGCTCGCCTGATCCGGATGTTCGATGACGAACGCGGCGCCGGAAAACATTGTCTGGTTGAAAATTTCAGACCCGTAGTTCTTGTCCGTAGGCTTTTCCGGTGGCATATATGCAGTACAGAGTTCGACGTGAATGTCCGGGACTTCGATAAGCAATAGCAGCAACCATTCCCGCATCTTCTTCGCATCTTTATGAAACGGATCTGTCTCCAGCAACCGCGCTACCTTAACGGCTGTTTCCCGTTCCTGAGCTGTTGATGGCCCGCGTTGATTCTGGCCCAGGCCGGAATTCGCAAAAAATAAAACGATCGCGGTTGCTAGCATGGTGATAAAAGGTTTTTTCATGTCAGCTCCTAATAATTAGTGTGATCGGAAAGTTGTTTAATCGTCGTCCGATTAGTGGTCCTAAGGAATCGGTGAAGAGGGGGAGCACGCACAATACTCCCGATATGGACCACAGTCAACGATTATTTATGTTTTGAGATTTAATTGAGCTTGACGCCCACGCCCTCGTTCGGATCGCGACGGAAGAAGCTCCACAGAATGATCACGAGTGCGATCACGGCTACGACGGCAACGATGTAGACACCGTAAGTGCCGAGGAATCGGGAGGAGGCGATTTTGAAGATGGCGAGAATAATGAGGATCATGACGATGCGCTGTAATGGACCACGTCGCATGATCCACAGGGGCCGGGCCGGCACGTGAGCGAGCTCTTCGTACGACGCAAATTCCGGCACTGCTTTCGGTGGAACTGGCGCCGCTTCCGTGGTCCGTTTTACTGCCTTCGGAGAGCCACACTGCCAGCAGTGAGCGTATTTGTCCTCAACTCCGTTGCCACAGTTGCTACAGCGCCACATAGTGGTCACAGATATTAATCTTTCCCGCCACGCAGTCAAGGGTTAGACTCTCATCATTATGAATAATCTGGAATTGACACAAGCGCCTGTGGCGAAGGCGGCGATGCTCATTCGCCGGCCCGTGAGTGAAGTCTTCGAGGCTTTTATCGATCCGGCAATCACGTCGAGACTCTGGTTCACGAAGAGCACCGGACGATTGGAACCGGGCAAGAAGGTCACGTGGACGTGGGAGATGTACGACGTTTCCGTCGAAGTTGACGTAAAGACAATTGAGACGAATAAGCGGATCGTGATCGAATGGGGAAACTACGGCGAGATGACGACGGTCGAGTGGATCTTCACTCCTTACGAAGACGACAAGACCTACGTCACGATCAAGAACTACGGTTTCAAGGGCGACGGTGATAAGGTCGTGAAAGATGCGCTCGATTCGACCGGCGGCTTCACGTGGGTGCTTGCCGGACTCAAAGCCCTACTCGAACACAACCTCGAGCTCAACGTGATAGTCGATGCGTTTCCAAAGGGGTTAGATCTTGCGTGAGTCGTAGGCCCAGTGGAGTAAAGCTTGCCGTTGTCGCGGACGGCACTCGGCTTCACCTTTCGGACAGTGCTTCTCGATCTGCGCGATGTGACGTCGCATCGCGCGCCAGCGTTTGATCTGTCGCAAATCATCGGGACAGCGACGTCCCATGTAATAACGGCAGTACCATTGAAACCAGCCGCGCGGATCTTCGTGATAGATCCAGCCCTTCTTGCGCCACACCGAAAGTGGCACTGACGCGTTCACACCAAAATAGTTGAGCGTCGGATCGGGACGCTCAGAACAGAGCTTCGCGCGACGAAACCACGACGCGGGAAACTCATCGATGCAGTCAGTCATATACTTCCCACCAAACACGCCGAGCTCGAGCATCTCTTTCGGAGTTAACTCCGGTTGAAACTCAGGATCGAAGTGCTTGCCGATTGGCTCCGTGCAGAAATAGACATAGCTCGACTGCATCAGATCCTTAACTTCCACACGCCGCTTTTGCATTAGCACAAAGTATATTCGCCGCGGATTGATCAGAAAAGTTTTAGCCACGAAAAGGCACAAAAATGCACAAAACAGAAACCCCAAATCAATTCGTCCTTTTTGTGCCTATTTGTGGCTGATTTGATAGATTTGGTTCCTCGCTCAAATTCATGGCCTATTCCAAGATCCGCGAACAACTCAGCGCCGCTGTCCCCTCAGACGTTTTCCTGCGCTGCGATCTCGAAGAAGCGCGGATGAAGCTGCGTAGTTTAATTTGAAATTCTCTCTGCTCACCGAGTTGAAATACCTGATAATTTTGTATATTGACCGCCGAGGTCTACATGGCAAAGGCAGACACATTCGCAGTCGATATTGTCGAAGCGTTTCGCAAAGCCAAGATCATGGGTGTTCGAGCCGGGGCCGAGCATCGCCATACTGGAGTGTGGGTTGTAGTCGTGGGCGGCAGAGTCTTTGCGCGATCGTGGAACGACAAACCGACCGGATGGTTTCAAGCGTTTCTGAAACAGGCGAGTGGAGCGGTCCAGGTCGGTGATCTGGAACTTCCCGCTCGCGGCCGGGTGGTACGCAGCGCTCGCATTCGCGACGCGGTGACAGCGGCATATGCGGAGAAATACCCGACGAAAGGTTCGCGCAAGTGGGTCGAAGGATTCGCCGAACCGGAGCGCGTGGTTAATACGATTGAGTTCATTCCAAGGTAAGTTGATTTACTCAAAAATAGAACAAGTCAGGAAGAGGGGCTTGCCCCCGCTGTTGGGGGGAGAGCGGGGGCAAGCCCCTCTTCCTGA
>DATFDT010000376.1:0-4990 GCA_035251975.1 Pyrinomonadaceae bacterium
CCCCGCTCGTCGAATCCAAGTAACGGCGGGGGCAAGCCCCTCTTCCTGACTTGTTCTTTCTTCTGGCTTCCTGTGTTGGAGCAGGATTTGCCTCGAACCTCACCATGCTTACAGGAAAAGACATCATCACACTTACCGCACTCGGCGCTGGAGCTTTTGCACTCAAGTCAGCTTTTAATCATTTATTTGATTATGATCTGAAAGACAAGACAGTACTGATCACCGGTGGCTCGCGAGGGCTCGGCCTCGTGATGGCACGCGAGTTCGCGCGCGAAGGCGCACGTGTCGTAATTTGCGCACGCGACGAACAAGCGCTCGATCAAGCGCGCCTCGATCTGGAAAAGTTTGGTACCGAAGTGATGGTTGCACGCTGCGACGTGACGAACAGGCACGACGTTATGGCGATGGTGGCGAATGTCTACACCCAACTCGGAAGTATCGACGTACTCGTCAACAATGCAGGCGTGATTCAAGTCGGCCCTTTGGAAGTAATGACGCACGAAGATTTCGAGCTCGCAATGCAGGCGCATTTCTGGGGACCACTCAACACGATCATGGCAGTGCTGCCTTCAATGCGTCAGAAAAGAACAGGACGCATCGTCAACATCAGCTCGATCGGCGGAAAAGTCAGCGTTCCGCACCTGGTTCCGTACAGTGCGAGTAAGTTTGCGCTCGTCGGACTCTCGAAAGGTCTGCGCGCGGAGTTAATGAAAGACGGAATCAAAGTAACGACAGTGTGTCCCGGGCTCATGCGAACGGGCAGCCCGCGTAACGCCGACTTCAAAGGCAACCACCAGTATGAGTACGCGTGGTTCAGCATCAGCGACGCATTGCCGCTGCTTACTGTCAGCGCAGAAAACGCAGCACGTCAAATTGTTGGCGCTTGCAAGCGTGGCCAGGCAGAACTCGTGATCTCGGTTCCGGCAAAGATAGCGGTGCTGTTCGACGCATTGTTTCCTGAAGCGATGTCGCAGATGCTCGCGCTTGCGAACGGGTTATTGCCGAGAGCGGGCGGAGTCGGAACAGAACGAATGAAGGGGCGAGATAGTACATCCAGCTGGTCACCCTCGTGGCTCACGACGCTGAATGAAGAAGCGGCGCTACGAAATAATGAAGTGCTTCAGTGAAATTGGGAGCGTTTTTGTGTTTCCGGTTTTGAGGTTGTTGAGATTTTGTTACGTTCAGATCAACCGGTTGACCAAGAGTAAACACACTTCTAATATCTCGCACACACAACGCCAAAAGTGAGATTTGCAGTTGCCCCGCAAGTTCTCTCCTCCACTTAGAACAGCCGGATGCGAATGCGGCCGCGGGTGTACGTTTAAGGCAAGGTAACAAGGAGGAAATCTCATGTCCCGATACGGCAGGTTGATCTTTTCACTAGCCGCGGTACTGGTTTTGTGCGGCGTCAGCACAAAAGTGCGGGCAGATACAATCACAATCTCAGGAGTTAATTCCGGACAAGCTGCAACAGCGACAATAGTCTGTGAGTTCAACTCTCAAACAAACACCTTCACCTTTACAATCACGAATACGTCGGCTATCACGCAACCTGGCTCTACGTCGACGATTACCGGCATCGGCTATGATTTGCCGCCGCTGGGAAATGCGAGTGCTTCGGGATTGAATGGTTTCACCGGCATGCAGGCGCCAAGCCTGTCTTCTAATTTCGATTTTTCCGACGGGGATTTGGGAGCCGTGCCGGCCGGCTTTAACAATGTAGTCCTGGACTTCGGTTTCACAACCGGGCCTTCAGGCAATTTCAATGGCGGGTCGGTAAACGACGGCCTGCTACCGGGCGAAAGTGCGTCGTTCACAGTTACAGGAGCAGCGTTCACGGGATTCACTGAAACGGAGATCTGCAATGCGGTTTTTGTGCGGTTCCAGAATGTTCCTGTGGCAGGCAGCGACGTTGGAACATCAGCAGTACCGGAGCCATCATCGATTCTGCTTTTGGGCAGCGCGCTGGTCGGACTCGGTGGCTACGCTCGGCGAAGATTGAAGCTACGAAATTAGCGCGGACCTGAAGTTTTTTAGCCGCGGATCTTCGCGGATGAAACGCGGATTTTTGATCAGCGTTCATCCGCGAAAATCCGCGGCTAAAATTCTACTAACTTGTAACTAACAACGTACGCAGACGTACAATACCTTCCTCACGTAACAACTAAACTCCATCTCACCGCGGCATTGGTTTTGCCATGAGAGCCGAACGTGACGATAAACGTTTCAGGTCCGGTTGAGAAGCAAACAGCGCGAGATCAAGTTGTATTGAAGTAAGGCAATCATCTTCAAACTCAACCCGCAGGTAGTCATGGTGATCGGGTGAAACAACAGATCTCAAGCCCAACCGGTCACTAACACAAAGTCGCAAGTGAGAAACTCGCTCTCCGCGCTTGTCGTGCGTGCGCGAATAGGATCTCACTCTCAGTTTTAGAAGTTGACGGAGAAAAACGATGAGCAACAAAACTAACGCATTCACATCCTCGGTTTTACCACCCGGTGAGACAGACCTTGTCTGCTTCTCTCACTTGCGCTGGGATTTCGTGTATCAACGCCCACAACATCTTTTGTCTCGCTGTGCCCGAAAGCGCCGCGTCTTCTTTGTCGAAGAGCCAGTCTACGGGAACTGCTCGATGCGCCTCGACGTGCGGGAGGCGGATCCGGGAGTTTACGTTGTCGTACCGCACTTGCCGGACGGATTGCGAAGCGAAATCGCGATCAACGCCGTCATGAAGGAGATGACACGCCAGTTCTTTACTGAGCAAGGCATTAACGAATACATTTTCTGGTACTACACGCCGATGGCGCTCCGGTTTACCGATCAGTTCAACCCGATCGCGTCTGTTTACGATTGCATGGACGAATTGTCAGCGTTTAAAGACGCTCATTCGAAGTTGCCGGCATTTGAAAAAGAACTTTTCCGCCAGGTCGATCTGGTTTTCACGGGCGGGCAAAGTCTCTACGAGGTGAAGCGTAATCAACACCCAAATGTCCACGCATTTCCGAGCAGTATCGATGCGTCACACTTTGGCAAAGCGAGAAAGACTGTTGCAGATCCTGAAGATCAGGCACACATTCCGCACCCGCGTCTCGGCTTCTTTGGCGTGATCGATGAGCGCTTCGATATCGAGCTTCTTGACGAAGTTGCGTCCAAACGTCCCGATTGGAACTTCATCATCATCGGACCGGTCGTGAAGATCGATCCCAACACGCTGCCGAAGCACTCGAACATTCATTACCTCGGCGGCAAGAAATATAACGAGCTGCCTGAATACCTGGCAGGTTGGGATATCGCGCTGTTGCTATTCGCGCGCAACGAATCGACTCGCTATATAAGTCCGACGAAAACGCCGGAGTATCTCGCGGCGGGTAAGCCAGTCATTTCTACTTCGATCAGGGACGTTGTGCGGCCGTATGGCGAAATGAAACTCGTCGAGATTGCTGACACGGCCAGCGAATTCATCGTCGCGGCAGAAAAGATCTTATCAGGAGCGAATCGCTCAGAATGGTTACAGAAGGTCGACGCGTTTCTCGAGAACATCTCGTGGGACAAGACGTGGGCACAGATGTCGGATCTGATCGATGAAGTTATAGAAAGGAAACGTCCAGCCAGAACTTTACCGCTCAACGGCATGAGCCAGCGAGCCGGCGCATCCGCAATTACTCGATAACGAACAAGGGGAGGGTTTCATTCGATGTTTGATTATTTGATTGTAGGAGCCGGCTTTGCCGGCAGTGTACTAGCAGAACGACTCGCAGCGGGTTCCGATAAGAAAGTCTTACTTTGTGACAAGCGTCCACACATAGGCGGCAACGCTTACGATCATTACAACGACGCAGGCATTCTCGTTCATAAGTATGGCCCGCATATTTTCCACACCAACTCACGCGAGGTTTTTGAGTATCTTTCGCGTTTTACTGAATGGCGTCCGTACCAGCATCGCGTGCGCGCGAGTGTCGACGGGCAGATCGTGCCGATTCCAATCAATCTCGACACCATCAACAGTCTTTACGGCTTGAATCTGACTTCGTTTGAAGTCGAAGAGTTCTTTAAGAAGGTTGCGGAACCGGTGGAACGGGTCCGTACTTCTGAAGACGTCGTAGTCAGCAAAGTCGGAAGAGAGCTGTATGAAAAATTCTTTCGCAACTACACGCGCAAGCAGTGGGGACTCGATCCATCCGAGCTCGACGCGAGTGTGACGTCGCGAGTTCCGACGCGCACCAACCGTGACGATCGGTATTTCACTGATACATACCAGGCGATGCCCCAGCACGGGTTTACGCGCATGTTTGAGAACATGCTTGATCACCCCAATATCAAGATCATGTTGAATTGCGATTACCGCGAAATAGAGAAAGACATTCCGTTCCGCGAGATGATCTATACCGGACCGATTGATTCGTATTTCGATTATTGTTACGGAAAACTGCCTTACCGATCCCTCGAATTCAAGCACGAAACGCACGACACTCCGGTTTACCAGAGCGCGCCGGTGGTCAATTATCCGAACGAGCAGCTTTACACGCGCGTGACGGAGTTCAAGTATCTCACCGGGCAGGAACATCAGAAGACAAGCATTGTCTACGAGTTTCCGAAGTCGCAGGGTGATGCGTATTATCCGGTGCCGCGTAAGGAGAACGCTGATTTGTATGCGCGATACAAGTCGTTGGCCGATGCGACTCCCGACGTGCATTTTGTTGGACGCTTAGCGACTTACAAGTATTACAACATGGACCAGATCGTGGCGCAGGCGCTCACGACCTACGGCAAGATCGCGGGCATGAAGCGCGTCGAGGCGATGGTTCAAACCCATGGCAACAGCAATGGCAAGGGTTACGGCAGAACGGAACGCATCGTCCTTCCGGAACGCGTGATCACAGCCGTGAACCAATAAACGAGTTTGGGCGTGAAGCCCGCGAAGCGGGCGACGGCCTCGACGGTGCGGTCCTCGCCGGAGCCGATGTTGAAGACCTCGCCGTCGGCGTCCGG
>DATFDT010000377.1:0-10545 GCA_035251975.1 Pyrinomonadaceae bacterium
GTCAAATTCACTCTGCTGGCGTGTTTGTGGAGCTTGACCCGGCGCTACCGCGCTCGGTTCTGTGCCTACTCGGCACTATTTAAACCTGCGGCTCTGGTCCTGCAATGTGATAAATTTCTCGGCCCATGGACAGGCCTGGGACTCACGAGCTTACTCAACTTCTGGCAGCGTGGAGCGACGGCGAGGAAGAAGCCCTCGAGAAACTCGCGCCACTCGTTCACGCTGAGCTCTACCGGCTTGCCAAGCGGTACATGAGCCGCGAGCGCCCGGACCATCTTCTGCAAACCTCTGCGCTTATCAACGAAGCATACGTTCGCCTAATCGACTGGAAAGCAGTGCGCTGGCAGAATCGCGCGCACTTCTTCGGCGTCGCCGCGCAAATAATGCGACGCATCCTCGTTGACTTTGCACGACGACGTCCACGTGTCGATAAAGATGTCGAAGCGATCCGCATGTCGCTTGATGCGGCGATGACGATCTCGAGCGAACGAGAACCAGATCTGCTGGCGCTCGATGAAGCGCTAAAAAACCTCGCCACGATTGACGAACGCAAGAGTCGCATCGTCGAGCTGCGTTTCTTTGGCGGACTGAGTGTTGAGGAGACTGCGGAAGTCATGCACATGTCGTCGATTACTGTCATACGCGAGTGGAACAAAGCCAAAGCGTGGCTCTATCGCGAACTCAGCAATAACTAAAATGGACCGCGAGCTGTGGAAACAAGTTGACGCATTGCTCGAGCAGGCGCTCGAACAACCAATCGAAGCGCGCGAAGCGTTTGTCGCAGCCGCAGCGCAGGACAATCCGGTCTTGCGCGATGAAGTGCTGAGTCTACTGAAGGCGCAATCGCAGGCGGCGAACTTCATGGAACGTTCGGCGATGAAAGTCGCGGCCCATGCGCTTGCGCAGGATTCAAGGATCACGACGATCGTTTCTACACTCGTCGGGCAGGAGATCGCGACTTACAAGATCGAAAAGCTCCTGGGTGCGGGTGGCATGGGAGAAGTTTACCTCGCGCGTGATCTGAAACTCGGACGCATGGTCGCGCTCAAAGTTCTGCCGCTGCACTTCGTTGTCGATGCTGATCGATTGAGTCGCTTTCAACGTGAAGCCCGCGCGCTTTCGTCGCTGAATCATCCGAACCTCGTCACGATCTATGAAGTAGGCGAAGCTAATGGTCTCCACTTCATCGCGATGGAGTTGGTTGAGGGCAAGATACTTTCGTCGTTGCGAGGCAAGTTGAGTTTGAAAGAGTTGCTGTCGATCGTTGCTCAGGTTGCGGAAGCGTTAGGCGCTGCGCATCAATCGGGGATCATTCATCGCGACGTAAAGCCTGACAACGTGATGGTCCGGCCTGACGGTTACGCGAAGGTGCTCGATTTTGGTCTCGTGAAACTGGCGGAAGTCGAGCCGGCGCCGGGAACAGCCGCACAAACACAGCTCGGCATCGCGATGGGCACGTTGGCTTACATGTCGCCGGAACAAGCTTCAGGCGAGCAGGTGGACCATCGCACTGATATCTGGAGTCTCGGTGTCGTGCTGTACGAACTCTCGACCGGTCAGAAACCTTTTACCGGCGAGTCGCGACAAGCCATCATCAACAGAATCCTTTCGGGAGAACCAAACCAGGCGACGACGATCGGCGCCGGACTTCCATCAGAGCTCGATACGATTCTCAGCAAAGCACTCGAGAGAGATCGAGAGCTTCGTTACCAAACGGCTTCGGATTTCCGCGCGGATCTTCGTCGTTTGCTGCGACAGATTGATTCGTCTCCCAGCGGATCAGGCGCGCATGTGGCAAAGCCTTTCATGCGACCGCGCTGGCTTTGGCCCGTCGTTACGGGTCTTTTGATTTTGACTGTAGCGGTTTTTGCGTGGTCGGTCTGGTTGCGGGCTGGTGCAGTCACGACTGACTGGTCGCGCGCTGCACATCTGCAACTCACCAACGAACACGGCACCGAATACTTCCCCAGTCTCGCACCCGACGGCAAGAGTTTCGTTTACGCGAGTAAACAGAATGGAAGCTTCGATCTGTTTGTGCAAAGAGTTGGCGGCAAGAACGCAACGCTACTGACACCCAATACACCTTCTGACGAGAGCGCGCCCGTGTTTTCACCGAACGGCGAGCGGATCGCGTTTCGATCGACTCGCGAGCCCGCGGGAGTTTATGTGATGGAAGCGGGCGGCGAGAATGTCAGGCTTGTCGTGGCTGGTTGTCATCACCCGTCGTGGTCTCCTGATGGCCGCGAGATCGTTTGCAGCACGGCCGGTCGTGACGAACCGACGACAAGAAACACCATGTCCAGCGCGTTGTGGATCGCAAACGTCGAAACAGGCGACAAGCGTTTCCTCTGTGAGAACGACGCGATGCAACCGTCATGGTCGCCGAATGGAGATCGCATTGCGTTTTGGTTCATGCCTCCGAGTGCGGGCAGAAGCGACATCGCGACGATTTCGCGGAGCGGCGGTGAGATTGAAGTCGTCACGAAAGATGCTTCAACGAATTGGAATCCTGTTTGGTCGCCTGACGGCAAGTTTCTTTACTTCGCCAGCGATCGGAGTGGCAACATGAGTTTTTGGCGTGTTGCGATCGATGAAAAGAGTGGGAAAGTACAGGGCGAAGCGGAGACTGTTTCCACTCCAGCAAATTTCAATCGCCACTTGAGCTTCTCGGCGAATGGCCGGCGAATGATCTATGTTCAGACTGATCAGCAGTCAAATATCCAGGGCCTCAACTTCAATGTGAATACGGAGAAGGTTGCGGGTGAGCCTTTCTGGATCACGCGTGGAGATCGACACATCGTGCGTCCCGAGCTCTCGCCTGACGGGACGCGGTTCGTGATGCGCGTGTCGCGTCGCACGCAGGACGATATCGTTGTTGTCAGTCGCGACGGTACGCAGTGGCGCGATCTTACTAACGACAAGCCTTTTGATCGTTATCCACGCTGGTCACCGGATGGGAAGAAAATTGCTTTTACTTCGGATCGTTGTGGTCGTTATGAGATCTGGATACTCGATGCTGATGCGACGGATCTTCGTCAAGTCACGTTTGAGACTCCTGGTGATACGACATTTCCGATCTGGTCTCCGGACGGCACGCAGATTCTCTTCCGCAGCAACTTTGTGAATACAGTTTTGGATGTGAATAAAGCGTGGGCCGAGCAGGAGCTGCGAACGCTGCCGTTGCCGTCCGACAATCAACGCTTTGTCGCGTGGGACTGGTCGCCCGATGGGAAAAGCGTGATTGGGAATTTGAGTGGTCCACCTTCGGTTGTTGCGACTTATTCGTTTGAGACGAAGCAGTACGAAAAATTGGCCGAGTTCGGCACGAGTGCGACGTGGTTGCCGGATAGCACGCGTTTCGTCTTCATTTTTGAAAGAAAGATATATCTCGGCAACGTGAAGACAAAGCGCATACGCGAAATCTTCTCGTCCGGTGAAAACGACATTCGCAGCGTTGACATCTCACCCGACGGCAAGTTCCTCTACTACTCAGTCTTCTCCTCCGAAAGCGACATCTGGTTGTTGGATCTCGAGTGATCTTAAGCCCGCGAAGCGGGCGACAGCATAAAGCCTTGGGCGCAAGCTCCAGGATCGAGATTAATTAAAGCAGTGGAGCCTGCGAAGCGGCCGACAGCCTGGAATGGTCACGCTGTCGCCCGCTCCGCGGGCTCCAATTGTTTTTTGTTTCGTGATCCTGGGGCTTGCGCCCCAGGCTTTATGCTGTCGCCCGCGTCGCGGGCTGAGAACGGCCCCTATCCCGCTTCACGGCTAGAAAAACGTCACAACTGCGAAAGAAATGTCAAAAAGCGAAAAGACCTCGACGACGAATTTTGTTAATGCTTAGGGTGTTGGAAATTCCGAGGAGAGGTGGAGAGCATGCATAACAAACGGGTGTTGACAGTAATCCATGTATTGATTCTAGTAGCGAGTTTGGCAATCGTCGCGCAAGCGCAGGATGCGCCATACCGGCTCAACGATAAAGAAGTCAAAAGATTGATGAACCAGCTCAAGAAAGACACGGGCAGGTTTCGCAAGAGTTTCGACTCCTCGCTCGACCGCAGCCGCCTTAACGGTTCAAACCGCGAAGACGATATCAATCGCTTCCTGAAAAATTACGAGGACGCCACGGAACGGTTGTATAGCCGGTTCAAAGACAACAAGTCCGTGGGCGCCGATGTGGAAGCGGTTTTGGACGGCGCGGCTGAGATCAATCAATTCATGACGCGACGTTTGGCGAGTGAAAGAGCTGAACGCGACTGGGACGCGGTTCGTCAGGATCTGCGACGGTTGGCGGAAGCTTACAATGTCAGTTGGCGTTGGTGGTCCTGATCCACTAGTTTATTTAGCCGCGGATCCGCGTTCATCCGGGTGAATCCGCGGCTAAATTCTTTTTAAAGGACAAAGACCCCATGATGAGAATGCGCACCCTGCCCGTAATCTTTGTATTGTTGCTTGCATCAACCGCCGTTTATTCGCAGTCGCTCACCGAAGAGTTTTCCTTCCAGATCAAAGACTTCAAGATGGACCATCAAACCCAAACCAACCACCTGAACATTTACATCTCGTACCGTTACGTCGCGAACATCAAGAAGTCTGACTATCCCGACTTCCGCTGGCTCGCGAAAGACGTCGAGACATTGCTGAGCAACTATCCAAACAAAAACGATTACTGGGAAATCGTAAACAAGCAAATCACATCGATCTTGCTGAACAAATATCGTGGACTCACGAGCGTTACCTGCGAAATCAAAGTGGACCCATCGAGCCTCATTCCATACACGCGCACAAGTCGTGTCACTCGCACGCGCAAGCGCACATAAAAACGCATTGGCCGCAGCGAGTAGATCGAGTAATATCTCCGCCTCCCCGAGCTGCGTTGCGTTGACAAAATTAGATAATCCACTTTTTCGGAGCTTGGACCATGACTACTACTCTCCAGCAAAAACTGATCCGTTTGTTGTCAGGCGTTGCAGTTCTCCTGATGATCTCGTCTGCGGCAATCGCACAACCAGCCACGGGCACAGTAAAAAGATTCTCGATCAAATCAACAGTCCTCGGCGAAGATCGCATCATCCTGGTGCGTACTCCCGCTGGATATGAAACAAACAAGGCAAGTTATCCGGTGCTGTACATGACCGACGGTGACGCTCACATGGGCCACACTGCGAGTACGGTGGAATTCCTTGCCCAGAATGGACGCATCTCAGATTTGATCGTGGTCGGCGTCACAAACACTGATCGAACGCGTGATCTGACGCCAGTGAAGTCTAGTGACAAAAACGCTGCCGGCGAGCTGCAATTCCCGACCAGCGGCGGCGCAGACAACTTCCTGAAGTTCTTCGAGACTGAGCTCATTCCCGAGATCGAGAAGGAATATCGTGTGCAGCCGTATCGCATTCTCGCCGGGCACTCGCTCGGTGGTCTATTCGCAATCCACGCGATGATTGCGAAGCCCGGACTCTTCAATTCCTACGTTGCGGTTAGTCCTTCGCTGCAATGGGAGAACAACGAGGCCCTGAAACGCGCCGAGACTTACCTGAAGAATCAGAAGGAATCGAAAGTCACGCTGTTTGCGTCGATAGGCAATGAGCCGGGCGCAATTGGTGATGCTTTCGACAAGCTCAAAGATGCGCTGGCGAAATCAAACATCAAGGGTTTCGAATGGCAGGCTGAACGGATGGCTGATGAAGATCACGGATCGGTGGTGCTTCGCAGTCACTATTTTGGGTTGCGAAAGGTTTTTGACGGTTGGCAGATGCCGAGGGATCCACAGAGTGGTGCGTTCAGTGGCGGCTTGAAGGGTGTGGACGCGCATTACAAAAAACTCAGCGAGAAATTCGGCTATGCGGTTCCGACGCCGGAGAACGTCATCAATCAATTGGGTTACCAGCTTCTCTTCCAGGCTAGACCTGGAGAAGCGATCGCCGTATTTAAAGCGAACGTCGAACGCTATCCCGGGTCGGCGAATGTTTACGACAGTCTGGCTGAAGCGTACGAGCGAGGCGGGCGCATCGATCTAGCCGAGCCGCTTTACGACAAGGCGCGCACTCTCGATCCAGACACCGCGATCTATAAGACCAACTACGAACGAGCGCACACAAAGCTCAAAGAGACGACCAAGAAGCAGTAGTGAAAAAATTTCTATTTAAATGGCTTCCGCAAGAGCCGAGTCACCCGCTTTGAACGGCCGTCATTTATCATTAGCGAGGGAATTTTTTTATTTGGGCGGGAAGCGTCGTGACGGGGAAGAGCGTAGAGGTTTCAGCGCCGGCGGCGACTTTGATCGTTTGTGAACCGGAAATGGACCGGGTTTGTTCGGGGATGGTCTTTTCGTCAAGCAACAGAATGTGCTCGCCCGGTGGCAGGTCGCCGATGATGAAATAGCCCTTGTCGTCCGTCAGCGTATCGCGGCCACTACCGGTCACAACGCGCACGTCAGGCAACGGTTGTTCGCCTTCATCAAAGCGACCATTCTCATTGGTATCAAACCAAACAATTCCACTGATGCGCCCGGTGCGCACGACGCGAAAGTCGACGATGACGTCACGCGTTGACTCGAGCGTGATCTGTTGCTGTGTTTGGTCCAACAACGTCAAATCTGCTCGTACAGACAACAGATCGAGATAGACGGCGTGTTCACCACGCGCGACACTGTCGACTCTAAAATTGCCGGCGGCATCCGAAACCACGTAACGGTTTCCATCGACGCGGACTCTCGCATTTGCCTGCGGCTGATCGACACCCGGATCGTATCGTCCATTTAGATTCACATCCTGGTAAACGCGGCCATAAACGGACGCGTAGGAATTCAACTCCGCGAGTGGACCATTGATCGCACGTTCCGCGCGTTTGTTTGAGAAGAACAAGCCGTGTAAAGAAAGGAGCGCCGTGGTTCCGGTTTGCGTTCTCAGGTAGCTGAGTTGCACCGTGCTGTTTCGCGGCAACTTAACAAACGCTGAGAGATGTTGCGAAGTGTGAAACGCCGCGCTGTCGCTGCGTGTGTAACCGAGGCCGCCGCTGAAGCTGAGGCGATCGTGAAACAGGTTCGACATCTGCCATGTTGCGATGCCGCTGAGAAATCCGCGACTGCCTAACGACTGGCTCACCTCGAGAGTGTTCGATTCATTGATCTTAATATTCCCGCCGGCCTGAACGTTGAGAACGCTGTCGCCGAATGTCTTAACGCGCGAGCCGTTAACAAACATGTACCAGCGTTGAAATTTCTTCGTCGCAGTTATCAACGTGAACGCCGAGTTTCGCAGTTGCTCGTTACCACTCTGGGTGTGGGAGATAAAGAGCGACGGCATTGCATTGTCGGGCGCGAGACTCACAGTCGCAGTTACGTAGCGATTGAATCGACCCAGTAATCCGGGCGTGGTTGCAGTGCTGGCGTTGATAGCTGCAGTGACCCAGCGTCTGGGTTGCCAGCTCAGTCCTGCGGCCGTCAGGCTGGTAGGCTGGTGTAGACCACTTTGTGGACTCAGGAAAGTTGGACCAACGTAAGCATATCGGCCTTGCGCGATTAGCTGTTCCGTCAGTCGATACGAACCGGTGAGATTAACCGCCAGGTCCGAACCGTTCACTTGATTGCCATTACGATCGATTCCCGAGAATTGGCCCACAGCGACGTCTGCCTCGAAACGATTAAGTCCTGACATATATTTCATGCCGCCGGTCAGCGTGTTGCCTTTGCGATTCGCACGATCGAAGTGCATGGCGCCGGCGGAAAACGTGAACTCTGGTTGGCGTGGACCGTAGGTGGCCGTAGTTGCGAGTGCGCCAAAGATCTTCGTGTCGTACCGGACGGCAAGTGCTGAGAACGGATTCTGTGTGAGATTGTCGAGCGGTAACGTCTCGGAAATTCCGGAAGTTGTTTGCCCGCCAAAAAAATCGAGTCGCACGCGATGGAAAGGTAATTGGACCAGGCCACCGCGCAAGGCAGCAGTCAGGAATGTCAAGTCTGTGCCAGTACCGAATTCACCGCCAACGAAGCTTTGACCGTTAGGACGATCAAGTCTGATAGTTCCACCCAAAAGATTCCCTCGAGACGAATTGAACGGTGTGCTGACGGAAGAGTTGGCGATGAAACTCAATCTTGCATCGCCGACGCGACCGGTGCCACGAAGAACCAGGCTGTGATCGCCTGAGGTCGTGTAGTGACTGAAGTTGTAATCGTATTCGATCTGAAAGATCTGCCACGGCGCATGTTTGGCTCCGGTACGAATGGTGTCAGCCTGAACACCTTTACGACTAACCACGATCGCCTGGCTTTCATCGCGTCGCACGACGACATCGAGCAGTGCGGCCACGATTTCGGCTGGGAGCATGAGTTCGTTCGGTGTGGGCGGGAAGACTAAATCTGCCGTGCCGGAAACAGTGAGAATCAGAGTGCCATTCTCGCGTACTTCATTCAGTGGCGCGTTGAAAACCGCAGTCGTGCCGTTTTGACGACGAGTCGTCACGATGCGCTGTGTCGAATTGGAGCTGAGCGTGTCGCCGAGTGCGATTGCAATCGTGGCAACGGGGAGAAACAGTCGCCCACCACGCAGTTGGGCCGCGCTGTTTGGACCAACGAGGGCGCGTTCATTAACAATAATTATTGAGTTCGCCTGTGGTGCAGGTCTCGGCGGCTTCGGGTCAGCAGAAACATAGGAAATAGCCACAAAAAGGCACAATAAGCTCAAGAGGTACATTTTGAGCTTTTTGTGCCTTTTTATGGCTAACATGCCTTTTCCTAGAAGCGTGCGGGTATTGAGTGTGTTATAAGACTCAAGAATCTAAATCAGGAGTTCTCACGGATGAGGTGTCGTCTACTCACGCTCATTGCTCTCGGGGTTCTTGTGCCTGCCGGGGTAAAGGCACAAAGCTCAGTGATAATGAAGGCTACCGTAAGTGAAATGGTTACTCTTTCGGTTTCGTCGACTTCCGCGCCGAGCAACATCGTAAGTCTCACATTCTCTGGTGATGAGCAGATTGTCCGCGTGCCTTTGCTGATCCGTTCAAATACCAGTTTCAAAATCTCTGCCATTTTCGAATCGAAAACAGCAGTGTTGAGTGAGCTTTCGGTGGATGATGTGCGGGCGACGGGAGGCTTAGTGTCTCCGCAGGTTGTTAATGCCGTTCATGTAAACCCACACCTTGATCCGGATCTTTCTCAACCCTTGCTCGTTCTGACTGGACCACGCGTTTCGCTTGGCGGCACTCTCAATTCGCCAAACAACGCATTGCAGATAACTGTGGTCATTCGTTTGAGACCGGAACAACCGCGCGAGCCGATCCATTTAACGCTGGCTGCGACGCCGGTATCACTAATTCAGTAACGCCCTCGGTTGGTCTACTGCCGTCCTGAAAATCCACGCGGTATTTCACTGTGTAAGTGCCGGGCGCGAGGCGCGACTCGAGCACGAGCGGTTGAACTAGTTCTGCCCCGCCAAGCAACGGTAACGATTCCTTTTGCGGCAACTCCGCAACCGCAATGCCTGCCTTGTCCGTAACCTTCAACGAAGTAAGCGGACGAATTACGCTGTTGCCCGTGTTCTTGAGCAGAGGAGTCACGAGTATCTGGTCGTCCTTCGTTTCAGCCCGCAGACTTTCCAACGATCCCTGGCGACGCAGTTGCGGCACCTTGATATAGAACACAGCCCCCATCCGGTATCGAATCACCACTTGACGGCGATTCTCAGTGAGCTTGATGTTGTCAGGTCGTTGTTCGACGATCAGCGCGGTCAGGTGATCGCCCGGAGTGGCGTCTTTCGGCACCGAGACAGTGACTCTAATCGCATGTAGATTTCCGGGCGTCACGGTTGTTTCAGCCGGACTGTAGATCAGCCACGGGCTTGCCGAGTTGGGTAACGTGTTGGCTCTTTCAAATTTCACTTGCCCGTCGCGATCGATGGTCCAATCGTTCAAGCTCGCAACGATGCGAATGGGCTGAGAGTTTTCGGTGGGATTGTGATAGTCGATATTGACCACCACTGTCGTTTCCGAACCGGGTTGCATCTCCAGTTCAAACCGCGCCGGCGCAACCGAAATGCCGGTGCCGCCTGATTGCGGCTTCGCGGCGTCGCTCGGAGTCGGAGTCTGCGCGCATACGCAAACTGCCGTAACGAGAAAACAAAATACCAGCGTTGTGAATCGGCAAATGTTATTTGCAGGACGCATCGATCAGAAAACCTTTCAGCAGGGAACGTTTGGACCAGGCGAGATACTGAAGATGAGCGTGGTGGAGGAAACGCCGGGAGCGAAAAACTGTGGCGTCAAAGTGAAGACAACATCGAACTCCCAGCCGTCCGATTGCTGCCGTTTGGCGCTGTTGTTCTTTGAAAGTTCCGGACCGCTAAGAATGATCGTCGAGCCCACCAGATTGTCGAGCGACGATTGATAAGTCACACGGCCGTTAGCGCCGACGGATACCGTATTGGCAGGATCGTTGTTGAAGGGCGAGCGAATGATATGTGTACTCTGGTTGCAAACCTGGCCGGCGCCGCCGAGTAAGCGAGGGTTCTGCAGACCGAATCCGATATCAGATGCTTGCAGGGCTTGCGG
>DATFDT010000378.1:0-11813 GCA_035251975.1 Pyrinomonadaceae bacterium
GCGCAAGCCCCAGGATAGCTCCAACAAAAAGCGAATGGAGCCCGCGAAGCGGGCGACAGCGTGTCGAACGCTTTGGGCTGTCGCCCGCTTTCGCGGGCTCGAAAATATATTCTCTATAATGGTCCTGGGGCTTGCGCCCCAGGCTTTATGCTGTCACCTGCTTCGCAGGTTAAAATCGAAGCGATCGGCTTCGCAGGTTACTAATTTTTACGGTATTATTTTCGCGACACGCCTTCGGTTTGACTTCATCATTCCGCGTCTCCTGAGAACACGCTATGCCGTCTAAATACGACATCTTCATAAGCTATGGACACCTCGACGACGAGGATCCGGCAGGCGACGTTAAAGGCTGGGTCGACCTGCTCGTCGAACGTCTGCCACGTCTGATCAGCAGCACTCTCGGCTATCAACCAAAGGTCTGGCGCGACCAACGCAGTCTCACTGGCGACGCTCTCCTGCGCGCCGCAATCGAAGAAGGCATCTCAAACTCGCTGTTGTTCGTCCCCGTAGTTTCACCACGTTATGTGCAGTCAGACTGGTGCCTGCGCGAGCTGGAAGCATTCTCCAAAAACCCGCCACTCCCCAACGCGCCCGCACATCGTTCGCGAATCTTCAAAGTGATCAAGACGCCGTTGCTCTTTAATCTCGCGAAGAAGGAGCCCGAACAGTTACGCGAATTGATCGGTCACTCTTTCTATGAAATGGAAGGCGACATGCCGGTGGAGTTCAGTCCCGACGTTGTACCAGCCAAAGATCCAAGATACTGGACCGTGCTACGACGTCTCGCGTGGGACATGTCGACGCTGCTCGCCGTGGTGAAGGAAGGTGACAAACGTGCGACTAAGGAATTGCCTACAGAAGGTCCACAGAAGTTTATCTACCTCGCCGAAACAACTTCCGACTTAGCTCAGGAGCGCGACCTCGTGCGAGACGAGTTGCGACAGCGTGGTTACGGTGTGTTGCCCCAGGAGAAACTGCCCACCGAGGAGCTGAAGGAAACGGAAGCAGCGGTACTCAAAGCGCTCGGACGTTCGATTCTGTCTGTTCATCTGATCGGCAAACGTTACGGCGCCGCACCCGAAGACGACCCACGTTCGATCGTTTCGATTCAGGAAGATCTCTCGGCACAACGTTGTTCACGCGATTCTTCGTTCACCCGACTGCTTTGGATGCCGCAGGGTCTGATGACGCCCGCGCTCGAAGTCACCGACGAGCGACAGAAAACTTTCATCACCGGTCTTCAACAACGAATCGGCTGCGGCGCCGAGCTGCTGCAAACGAGCGTCGAAGATTTGAAAACACGCATCATCGAGAAACTCAATCCGCCGGCGAAAGCCGCGCCAACACAATCAAAACAAAACGGTCGCTCAAAACTGAAGCAGATTTACCTGATCTGCGAAAACCGCGATCGATCTCTGGTGCGGCCGATCAAAGAATATCTCTTCAAACAGAACATCGAGGTGATTACCTGGTTCGACGGCGACAGCGCCGCAACACTCATGGACTACCATCACAAAAACCTGCGCGAATGCGACGCCGCACTCGTCTACTTCGGCAACGGCGATGAGCCGTGGGTGCGCAAGAACCTCGAAGACCTCGAGAAGGCATACGGCTATGGCCGCGAAGACGACTGGAGTGCGGCTGCGGTTTACGTCGGCGCGCCACAGAACGATCAAAAGGAAGACTTCCTCACGCACCTCGTGCCTTACGTGATTCGCAATTACACATCGTTCGACCCTGAAGACCTGCGCGATTTCGTCACCGCCGTAAACTCCTCGGAAGGAGAGCAGCAATGAAGCAATCGAGACCGATGAAAAATCCCTTCCCCGGTTTGCGTCCATTTGAAACAGATGAATACCGTTTGTTCTTCGGTCGAGAAGGACAAGCGGACGAGTTGATCTCGCGGCTTTCACGCTCGCGATTTCTCGCGGTCGTTGGCACTTCGGGCAGTGGTAAGTCTTCATTGATCCGCGCGGGTTTGATGCCGGCGCTGCGCGGCGGAATGATGAAAGGCGCCGGCTCGGGTTGGCGCATCGCTGTGATGAGACCAGGCGGCAATCCGATCGGAAATCTTGCTACTGAGCTCGCGAGGAAAGATGTGCTGTCAGAAGCAGGCATGGGCCTGTCACCTGAAGAAGCAGAAGCAATCATCGAAGCAACGCTGAGAAGCGGTTCGCTCGGTATCCTGAACGTCGCTCGCGAAGCTCGACTCGGCGAACACGAGAAACTGCTCCTCGTGGTGGATCAGTTTGAAGAGCTGTTTCGCTTTCGCGCGACGCACGAAGGCGGCAGCGTCGACGAAGCGTCCGCGTTTGTAAAACTCCTGCTCGAAGCTGCGCAACAGCGTGAGCTGTCGGTCTACATCGTGCTCACGATGCGTTCCGACTTTCTCGGCGACTGCGCGCAGTTTCAAGGCCTACCAGAAGCAATAAACGACGGTCAATATTTGATACCGCGAATGACGCGCGATGAGCGTCGCTTCGCTGTGACCGGACCGGTCGGCGTCACGCGCGGAAAGATCAGCGAGCCGCTGATCAATCGTCTGCTGAACGACGTCGGCGACAATCCCGATCAACTGCCGATTCTGCAGCATGCGTTGATGCGCACGTGGGAACACTGGCAGGCAAATCGACGCGACAGCGAGCCGATCGGACTCGAACACTACGAAGCGATCGGCACGATGAGTGACGCGCTCTCGCGTCACGCCGACGAAGCGTTCAATGAGTTGCCGGATGATCGCAGCCGCAAGATCGCGGAAGTACTGTTCAAAGCACTCAGCGAACGCGGTGCAGACAACCGCGAGATCCGTCGTCCCACAAGACTCAGCACGATCTGCGAGATCACGGGCGCGAGCGTTGCCGAAGTGATCGCTGTTATCGATGTTTTCCGACGTGGTGGTCGCTCATTTCTTATGCCACCGATGGGTACGGAGCTGCACGCCGATTCTGTGATCGACATCTCGCACGAGAGTTTGATTCGCAACTGGCAACGACTCAAAGACTGGGTGAACGAAGAGGGGCAGTCAGTCAGAGTCTACCGTCGCGTTGCGGAGACTGCCGTGCTCCATCGCGAAGGCGGCGAGGGATTGATGCAGGATCCCGCACTTTCATTCGCACTCGACTGGCGCGATAAGTCGCATCCGACTAAGGCGTGGGGCGAGCGTTACCATCCCGACTTCGAAACGGCCATGACGTATCTCGAGCAAAGCCGGCTTGCTCGTGAAGAAAGACTCGCTGCGGAAGAGAAGAAGCGACAGGAAGAGATCGAACGTGACAAGCGCGAGCTGGAACAGACAAAACTCTTCGTCGCACAGCAAGCGCGCGCCGCACGTCGCATGCGTGTGTTGCTGGTTGCGATGTGTGTAATCTTGTTGCTCTCGATCGCTACCGCCGCGTTTGCCTGGAACCAACGCTCATCAGCATTACACAGCCGCGAGGCAGCAGAGTTAGCCAGGAAAAACGCAGAGCTATCGGCTGAGGCCGCGCGGCACGCGGAAAGTTATGCGCAGGACCAGGCAGTTGCGGCCGTTAATAGTAAAGAGGAGGCACTGGAAGCTCAGAAGGTAGCAGCGGATGAAAAGGAACGAGCCGAAGCTGCCGCTAAACTCGCAACCGAACAGAAAGCTCAGGCCGAAGAGAATCTTCATGCGGCGCAGATCGCAACGGCCAAGGCCAACGAAGCCACCATTGAGGCGCAAAGAAGTGCACAGCAAGTGGCCAGCGCACTCGAACGCGGCGAGCTAATCCGCAGCGGTCTCGAAGCGTATCGTCGTGAAGACTACAATCTGGCGCGTAGTTCTTTTGAGAAGCTGGAAGAGAAGTTGAGAGGTCTTCAGCCTGGCGCTAACGGCCCCCAGCACTTTACGCCCCAACAAGCCAGACAGGCTAGCAGAGACTATGGCTGGACCATGTCGCGTCTCGGTGCTACGTATCACCAGCTACGCGACTTTGAGAAAGCGATCGAGCATTATGAAAAGAGTCGCGGAATCCTGGAGCCACTTTTGAAGGATGAGCCGGCGGCAATCCTTTTCGAGACATATCACGGGCTCGCTCGCGCCTATCACGACAACGCTACTGAGCTAACGTCAGGTCGACAGGTCAGTACGAATCCTGATTCTTATAGTCCCGCTGAGCAGTTAACGAAAGCCGAAGAGTATTACAAAAAGGCCGCGACGTATCAGCAGAAGATCGAGTCAGACAATCCGCTACTTACCGTCGGCAGTCTCAAGAACCTCGCGCAGCTTTATCTCGATATCGGCAGGTACGACGACGCTGAGCAGAGTCTGAAGGCCGTCGTCGATGCGTACAAAACAGTCGAGTATTACCCGGGAGCAGGTGTTGAAGGCGCGCTCAAGGAGTTCGCGGAGTTTTATCGCAATCGCAGCCGGTTTGAAGATGCGTTGCGTACCTATAGCGAGCTGATCGAGCTATATGAGAACGCGGTAAATTTTTACAACCTCGAGCCGCAGCGCATCCGTGAGCTTGCGGACAACTATAGCGAGTTGGGTCAGATCTACATCGCGATGAAGGATGAAGACCGAGGCGATGCTGCGTTTGAGTTGGTGAAAACGATCCAATCACTGCAACTCAAACTGAAAAAGAGAGGGCCGCTCAGCCCGGACGATCCGGCTGCTACTTTCGACGACGATCTGGATCACATGGGTGACATCTACATCAAGCTCGGACGTGTTCCGCAAGCCCGGCGTTCGTATGAGAAGGCGCTCGAGATAAGGGAAGGCGTCAAGGCCGAGAATGGGTCGCTTGCGATCAGTTATTTGAAGCTGGCCAACCTCTATCGCGATGAATACAAGGATTACGAGAAGGCTGAGATCTACTACAAAAAGCTCATCGAGAATCGGAGGAATGTCAAAGGTAATCTCTTTGGACCAGACGATCCCCTAGCGCAGTACGTTACCGGCTTACGACAACTCGCGACGCTGTACACGAACGACTTGAGTAAGTTAACCGAGGCCGAAGCGCTATTGAACCAGGCGCTTGCAGCACTCAAGCCGGTCCAGGGTCGACTCGCCTGGGATGATGAGGGTGCGATCTACGACGATCTGATCAATCTCTATCGCAAGCAACAGAAAGACGGTCAGCCCATGTACGTCCAAAAGCTGGCGGCGATGACGGCGCGTCGTGATGCATTTCGTTCGCTCTTGCGCTCGCCTGAGTATCAGCACTTTGCGTATCCATACGCCCAGACGGCGGGTGAAGTCGCCGATCTTTATTTGAAACAGAACAATAAAGCCGCAGCACTCGAAGCCTATGCGCAAGTGTTCAATTTCATCAGCATCTCGGTACCCACTCCCGACCCAAAGAAACTCGACAACTTCCTGACCAACCTCGAGAAGTATCAATCATTGCTCCGCGAGAACAAAGACGAGACCCTGGCGGCGAAGTTTGACGAGACCGTTCGGCGCGGTCGGATACGGCAGAAGGAACTGGAGAGTATTCAGCAGGAGACCCAACCCAATCCGCAATAAATCCGTGGCTAATTAATTAAAGTGGCGGAATGCCTAAGTCTGTGCAAATCTTTCTTGCAAGTTGCTTTTTGATCTCTCGATGACGCGGAATGGTAGTTGAGGAACCATTCGCCGGGTTTCGATAGACAGTATGTTTGCTTCCTTCACGAAGGAAAAAACAACCGTGAGATTCGATGTGCCGGATGAGGTCGGCTCGTTTCATAAATGTCAGGTGAGGTGTCAGGCTGCCCGCAAGACTAATTTTTCTCGAGTAACCTTACCGCTGCTGGAAAATTTTTTTTCAAATTCCTCACGATTAGAATTGAGGATTAACTCAATAGCTTCCGCAAGGTTTTCGCGCACTTCTTCGAGAGTCTCGCCCTGAGTGTTGGCGCCGGGGAGTTCGGCAACATACCCAATATAGCCACCTTCCTCCGCCTCTTCGAAAATCGCTGTTAACGTGAGTTCAGTCATAGATTATCGGAATGATACTCCGATCTGAGCGGTCCATCAATCGAAAGTATGTTCGGCGATTCAGCACCATTAGCTTTGCATAGATGATTAGGGCATTTGGTCGTAGATGCATTTAAGCTGCGAAATGCCTGACTGAGCGTATCGGGCTTATCCTAGAGATAAGCGACAATAGCGTGATTGAAGCTTTGTTATGAACCCCGGCCAATCTCACGCGCGAATGCAGTCAGAATACGTTGATTAGGAAAGTCAGAGAGCCAAGGCAACAGGGAGTGGGAAACCGCCCGCGCTATTTCAAAGCCTTGTGCGACTTCCGGCATGAAACAGTCGCACGCCATGATGCGAGTAAAAGCACACCGACAACCAACGAGCTTTTAATAACTGTTTTCATGGATATTCTGTAAATCCTGTCCATCTTGTAATCCTGTCTTTTATTTTTGACAAGATTACAGGATTGTCAGAATTTACAGGACGAAGAATCCGCTTTACTCTGCCTCTCTCGCAAAGTATCTTCGCTAAGGATGAAGAAAGTCTTCCAGCTTTTGAATGCTATGGTCCACGAGGAAGAAGAATCTTACCTGAACGCGACCACTTTGGATTTTAAAGGCGAGGGTGCAGATGTTTCTTTCTCAGGAAGCAGTCGATCCAGAAATTTTGCGCGACATCATTACACGCCACAACCTGGACAACCAGTGGGCTTCGTTTCAGAATCGAGACCAGCAATGAGCGACGAGAAACACCTTGACCGTTATCCTGACCCGACTGAACTTTACCGGCGGAAAGAAGCTAACCGTAAAAACGAGGCAAAGCGTCCAGTGTCAGAAAAGATGACGACGGTGACGCGATTCCGTGATTTCGAACGGTCGTTGGAGGAGATTCGAAAAGCAAACCGCGCCAAGCGCCCCGCAAAAGAGATCAAGATACAAACCCCGTAAAGAGTGACGGAATTTTGGCACTGAATTCATTGCGCATCGTGAAGATGTTATGAGCCCTGTGACGATCCTCTTAAGAGTCATCTTCGGCGTTATTCTGGCAGCCGGTCTGGCGATGTGGGCCGGGATAGGGTTTCCTGTTGATCTCGTGTTTGTGATGAGTGTGGGTATTATGGCCGCGATTTGGGGTGACAGGTTTATCCTGAGATTTATGTCATTGATGCGGTTCTTTAACCGCGGTTTACGCCGATAAAATACGGATCAGTGCGCCGCCGGGCGAGAGTGTTTGATATGCCGCCAGACCCACCAGATGATGAAGAGCGCGCCCGCGATGCCGATCAGGAAATCGAAGCGATGAAACCAGGTCTTTAGCGTGTCGTCTTTGTCCCACTGCTCGCCAAGCTTCTGGCCCACGTACGCCAGCCCCAGACACCACGGTAACGATCCGGCAAACGTGTAGATCACGAAACGCGTCAGGTTCATGCGCGCCACACCGGCGGGAAACGCGATGAACGTGCGGATCGCCGGCAACAGTCGACTCACAAACACGATGATCTCGCCGTGCTTCGCAAACCAACGATCAGCGATGTCTAAGTCGTGTCGTGAAAGAAGAATGTAGCGCCCGTACTTTTCGATAAACGGACGACCGCCGTACATCCCAACCCAATACGCGACGAGCGAGCCCAACACACAGCCAACCGCGCCCGCAACTGCAACGCCCCAAAGATTCATCTCGCCCGTCGAGACGAGATAGCCGGAAAACGGCATGATGATCTCCGATGGCAGCGGTATGCACGCCGACTCGATGGCCATCAAAAGAACGATGCCCGAATAACCGAGCGTTGAAATTGTCGCGACGATGAAACCGGAAAGTATGGTGATGATTTTTGCAATCATATTCGAGTAAGTTTACCGATCAGACCAGCCATGTTGTCCAATTAACGGCACGAAAGCACATCCTCCATGATCTTCTTCCTTTCGACCCTGCTCGGTTTTTATTACTCGAATCAAACGCTGGCTCTCGCGTGATTCTCCAACCGGCACAACCAGGCGTCCACCGATCTTCAGTTGCGCGATCAGCGGCTCCGGAATTGTTGGACCACCAGCAGCGACCAGTATTCCATCGTAAGGCGCGTTTGCCGCCCAACCCAGTGTACCGTCAAAACATTTAACCGTCGCGTTGTAGATCCCGAGCTCACGAATGCGCGCCTGCGCCTCGCGTGCAAGCTCACCGATGCGCTCGATTGAATAAACCTGAGCGGCGACTCTCGACAACACCGCAGTTTGATATCCGGAACCCGCGCCGATTTCCAACACGCGACTATTCGCACCGAGCTCGAGCAGCTCAGTCATCTTTGCAACGATGAAAGGTTGGGAGATTGTCTGGTTGGCACTGATCGGCAAGGCGTGATCGCCATAAGCGCGACTCTGCAACGCTTCAGGCACGAACATGTGGCGCGGCACAATGCGCATCGCCTCGAGCACTCTTGGATCGCGAATGCCGTAGTGATCGTGCAGGCGGGCGACCATACGCTCTCGTGGAATGGAGTATTCCTGGAACGGACCGGAGCGATGTCTGTTTGCTGGCTGCACCGGAAGCGATTCTGCTGCTTAACTCTTTTGGAGTAGTTCGGAGTCTTTCAGATAGTTCCAGGTCTCGAGCGCCGTTAACGCGTTGTGGTCTGTCATGTCGCTGCGGAGCGGCGTCACGGAAACGTAACCTTGTGCGACCGCGTGATAATCAGTTCCCTCAACCGAATTCACATTAAAATACTCTTCCCCGATCCAGAAGTATGGTTTGCCGCGGGGGTCGATGTGTTCGGTAATCACGGGTCGCGCATTCTTGATTCCCTGGCGCGTCACTTTCACGCCTTTGATCTCGCCCTGAGGGATATTGATATTCAGAAGCGTGCCTTCCGGTAAACCTTCGTCCAACACCTTTCGAGCAGCGACGACCGCCAGGGCGGCTGACTCCTCGAAGTGGAAATTATCACGCGCAACAAGACTAAGCGCTATACCCGGGACGCCTAAAATCGTCGCTTCGAGCGCGCCAGCGACTGTGCCTGAATAAGTCGCGTCGTCACCGAGATTGCCGCCGTGATTGATACCGGAGACGCAGATATGCGGTTTTTGATCGTCGGAAAGTATCTTATTGAGCGCGAGCGTGACGCAGTCAGTAGGCGTGCCATCGATGGCCCAGTGACGCTCGTCGAGTTGCCGGATACGAAGCGGACGCGCGAGCGTAAGACTGTGTGAAGCGCCACTCATTTCCGAAGCGGGCGCCACGACATAGACATCACCAATCTGCTTCAGGGCCTCCTCGAGTTTGATGAGCCCGTCGGAATGGATACCGTCGTCGTTTGTGACTAAGATCCGAGTCATACGAATACGAATCGTAAAGCCGCGTTGCACACTCCAGTTTCGGCGGCTCACTCACTCAGGAGCGTCCGATTCTGAACCTTGGTTAAAGACGACTGGTGAGATAAGACGGCGGCCTGTAGTTGTGCAGGAGATACTTAGTCGCGAGGGATGCGCATCCGGCCCTTCTTCTTATTGCGTTTGCGGGCCAGCGCCGACTTCAACTTCGCCTTCTGACCAGGGGGAATGAAAAACGCGTGTTTCTTCGCGTCTTTGATGATCTCTTCGGTCATCACTTTGCGCTTGAAGCGGCGCAACGCGCTTTCAATCGATTCACCTTGATTAACAGTAACTATTGCCATTCGTTCTCTGCTTTCCTTCCAATTAGATCCTTCGCAGGCGCATTATTTAACCACAAAAGGCCCGAACACACAAAAGAATAGGTCCTATATGTTCATAGGACCTATGCCTTTCTTTCCTCCTGCAAATCGCCTTAAACCAGTACGGCTTCGGCCGGCTCTTCTTCTTTCTTTCGGCTTAGGCCTTTGATCTGCACTGGCTTGTCGGCCTCTTTAGTGTTGAGTTGTTTATTCAACACCATCTCCTGGTACATCTTGCGCATCATTACGGCTTCTTCGTGCGCAGTCTTCGGTCCCTCCATTTGCGGCTTGTTCGGCCGCATCAAATCAATTTCATTCAAAATCAGGCTGTGGCTCTGGTCAGCCATCTCGACATCCTTGCCACCAGCGAAAATCTCGTGTCGGCCATGCTGTTGGTACCACTTCGCGACTGTGGCGTTCTGGTGCATGTTCTCGATGATGTTTCTCCAACCGATTCCCGTGTTGTACGCGCAGAACGAAATCTCGCCTTCCTGCGTGCCGTAAGGGATGATGCACATCTCAGTGCGGCGGAAATCGTAGTTGAAGAGATCCTGGAACCACATACCCGCGATAAACAGGAAGTTCCAGCGATCCGAACGGCGCTTCTCGATGTCGTCAGCACTGCGATCGCCACTGACTTTGCCGTAGTCCTTACCGGTCAGGCCAAACGACTTGTCAAACTTCTTAAAGAGTTCATAAAGCGTAAACTGCGACGGCGACTTGTACGGGTTGTAGTGCTTCAAGAGCGTCAGACCCATCATGACGTTCGACATCCACTTGCCGCGCGCCGCGTCCGTGATCTTCTGCATGTCTTTGACCAGACCCGGAATGTTCAAGAACTCCGGCACTGGACGCATTTCTTTGTTTTCCTTGTCGATCATCACCGCGGTTCCGACGCCGCAGTTCGGGTGACAACCGCAGGAAACCTGGCCCCACTCAGCTTGCGGACCGTGGACGAGATCCGCGAAGTCTGCGAAAGCGCCCATCAAGGAAAGCGGGAACCAATCGCGTGTCGGTTCAGTGATGCCGACCTGGTTCTTCACGTCGTGCGCGAGGTGCGAGAGCGTGTAGCGCTGTTGTAAACGGCGCTGCTCCGTGATCTCTTCATCGCGACCAGTAAACGAAACCGGCTGAAACGACAGGAACGCGATCTTCTTCGGATTGTCGAGCGCGAAGCGAATGATCGAGCCGACCTGATCGTTGTTGATCCCGTTGACCAGCGTCGTGACGAGCACGATTTCAACACCTGCTTCGTGCAGGTTATTGATCGCGCGCATCTTCACGTCGAACAGGTTACCCACCTGACGGTGGCTGTTCGCATCGTTTCCGATACCGTCGAACTGCAGGTAGACGTAGCGCAGACCAGCTTCAGCAGCCTGGCGGCAAAAATCTTTGCTCTTCGCGAACTCGATTCCGTTCGTCGCGGCCTGCACGCTGTTGTAACCGACTTTGCGCGAGTATTTGATCGCTTCGATGAAGTGCGGCGAGATTGACGGCTCACCACCTGAAAACTGCACCGACATCTGGCGGCGCGGTTTGATCGTGATCGCGTTGTCAAGAATCTCTTTGATCTCATCCATGCTCAGCTCATGAACGAACCCAACCTGGTTGGCGTCCATGAAGCACGGGTCACACATCATGTTGCAGCGGTTGGTAAGGTCGACAGTCAACACTGCGCCGCGACCATACTTAACGGTGCTCGAACCGTGATTGTGGAGTTTTTCGTCGTTGTGTGCGTCGATGTCGCGGCCCGGAAACATCTTTTCGATGTGTGTTAAGAACTTCGCATCGATGGCCATCATATCTTCGAAGTGACCGTGGACCGGACAATCTTTGATCATCCAGATTTCGCCGTCGCGCTCGATGATCTGTGCTTTGATCTCGCCGACTTTCTCGTTGATAAGAACACTGACGTCTTTCTTGCCGCTTATGATTTCTTCGCGCGCCTCGATGACGCAGTTGGGACAGAGGGAATCGGTAGTGCGTGGCCAGCCCAAGGTTGGCTTGCTCTTCTGCCAGGATTTCAAAAGGGGCTTGTCTGACCATTTTGGAGTAAAAGAAGGATTGGGCTTGTATTTATTTACCGACTGAATTGCGTTGAAAAGGCCTCCTGCTATTAAGGTCAATCCTTTCTCCGCATGCTTGATAGGTCGCATCGTCTCTCCGTCCGTTTCAAATTTAATGGCGTGCCCTGGAAGGTTATGACAG
>DATFDT010000379.1:0-11299 GCA_035251975.1 Pyrinomonadaceae bacterium
GTTGTCGAGCGCCAGCATCACCTGGAAGAGTGGGGCGCGATCGAGTGCGCGGGTGGGCTGCAGTCGTTCCACCACACGCTCAAAGGGAGCTTCCTGATGCGCATAAGCGGCGAGCGCTTCAGCACGCACGCGTTGTAACAGTTCTACAAACGATGGATCGCCGCTGAGATCTGCCGGCAGCGCGAGAGTGTTGACGAAGAAGCCAATCAGGTCTTGTAACTCGGGGCGCTGACGTCCGGCCACCGGCGTGCCGACAGCGAAGCGCGTTTGGCCGGAGTGACGGACGAGCAGGGCCTGAAAGCCTGCCATGAGAGTCATGAACAAAGTAGCCCCCTCGCGACGGCCGAGGGCTTTGAGATCAGCGCTCAGTTCTGCCGGTATCGCAAAGCTGACGGCGCCGCCGCTGCTTGCTGCTGAACGCGAATAATCAGTAGGCAGGGCCAGCACGTCGGGAACATCGGCCAGCCGGTCAACCCAGTATTCCAATTGCTCGTTGTGATCGGCAGCGCGAAGTTCTTGCCAGGCGGCATAGTCAGCGTATTGAACTGGCAACGACGGGAGTTCAGCGGGCGTGCCTTTAATTCGCGATTCATAGAACGACTTCAGATCGCGCAACAGCACTCCAGTGGACCAGCCGTCCGAGATGATGTGATGCATCGCGAGCAGCAACACGTGTTCATCTTCACTGAGACGCAGTAAACGCAAGCGGAGCAGTGGTCCACGTTTTAGATCAAATGGGCGTTGCGCTTCTTCACGCAGCAGAGACTCCAGCGTTTTCTCTTTCTCGTCGTTAGGAAGTGTCGCCAGATCAATCAACGGCAGCATCACGCCTGTCGACGGTGCCACGCTTTGTCGCAAGAGTAGGAGTCGCGCTTGGATCGGGTCAGTACAGGGAGCGGTAGCGACCTGGTCAAACCCATGAGTGTCATGCTGATCACCGACCAGCTCGCTATCGCTCCCTGTACTGACCCGATCCAACCATGACTCTCGATTTTTGAGGCAGAGTGGTGCGACCACTTGCACAGGATCGCCGTCCACTTCCGGGAACGTAGTACGCAGAACTTCGTGTCGCTGAACGAGCTCGCCAAAGCTCCACTCCAACGCGTGCACATCCAATGGTCCTCGCAAACGCAGTGTGCCGGCCATGTTATAGAACGGATTGTCTGGCTCTAATTGGCTGAGAAACCAAAGCCGCCGTTGCTGATCGGAAAGTGGCAACGTTCCTTCTCGCGATGCAGGCACAAGTGGAATCGCGGGAGCGGCTTGACTGCCCGCCAGCAACACCTCGACGTGTTGGGCCAGCGCCGCAACGGTTGGAGACTCAAACAGGGCGTACAGCGGCGCCTCGAGATTGAAGGCGTCATTCAGACGTGAAATAACCTGCATCGCCAGTAGCGAGTGACCGCCCAGGTCGAAGAAGTTAGCGTGTATGTTTATGTCCTGAATGCCGAGCAACTGCTCACAGATTCCTGCAAGCACTTCCGTGACTGGCGAGCGCGGCTGTTCGGAAACATGATGCTCGTCGATTGCGATCTGCTCAGGGGCCGGAAGTTGTTTTCGATCAACTTTACCGTTCGGCGTCAACGGCAACTCATCGAGCCAAACAAAAGCGGACGGGACCATGTATTCCGGCAATTGTTCCCGTAGCTTCTGCCGCAGCTCTGCGACATTAATTTTGTCGCCGGCTATGTAAGCAACGAGCCGTTGATCGGCAGTCGTAACTTCTCGCGCAACGACCACGCAATCGCGCACGCCAGCCTGACTGCCAAGCGCGGCTTCGATCTCTCCCAGCTCGACCCGGAAACCACGCACCTTCACCTGATGATCGGTGCGCCCAAGAAATTCAATCTCGCCGCCGGCGAGGTAACGTGTCAGATCCCCGGTCCGGTAAAGCCGCGCACCCTGAGCAATCGAGAATGGATCCGGAACGAAACGTTCAGCCGTCAGGTCCGGGCGAGCGTGGTAGCCGCGGGCGAGGGCGACGCCGCCGAGATAGAGTTCGCCCGGCACGCCGATGGGAACGGGTTGCTTTTGCTGATCTAGAACGTAAACGCGCGTGTTCGCGATCGGTCGCCCGATCGGAACGAGGCGTCTCTTGCTCTCGCGCTCGCAAGCCCAGTAAGTTACGTCAATCGAAGCTTCGGTTGGTCCATACAGGTTATGCAAGTCTGCTTTGAGCGCAGCGTAGAAACGTGACTCGGTTTCAGCCGGCAGTGCCTCGCCACTACAGATCACTTGCCGCAAGCTGCGACAATTTTCCAAACCTTTTTCTCGTAGGAAAACTTGCAACATCGAGGGCACGAAGTGCATCGTGGTGATGCGCTGCTCGGAGATGATCTTAACGAGATAGGCGCTGTCCTGATGACCGCGCGGACGGGCGACGACGAGTGTTGCGCCATACATTAGCGGCCAGAAAAACTCCCACACTGACACATCGAAGCTGTATGGCGTCTTTTGCAAAACTCTGTCTTGGGGCGTCAACTTGTAGGTGTCCTGCATCCACTGCAAGCGGTTGACGATGCCGCGATGTGCGAGCATTGCTCCTTTCGGCTTGCCGGTTGATCCGGACGTGTAGATGACGTAAGCGAGATTGTCAGGCCCTGCCACGGGTGTGAGCTGATCGCGTGACTCACGTGCAACTTCCGCCCACTGCCCGTCGAGGTTCACTACCGCTAGGCCCCACTCTCGCGCGCGCTGGGCCAATCGCTCCCCGGTAATGACGAGCGCGAGGCTTGCATCTTCAGCCATAAATGAAAGGCGCTCTCCGGGATATTCCGAATCGAGGGGGACATAAGCTCCGCCCGCCTTGAGCACACCGAGCAAAGCGACAACCAGTTGAATCGATCGCTCCAGCAAGACTCCAACCCGCGTCTCTGCTCCGACGCCACGCGCGCGCAGGTAACGCGCGAGTTGATTGGCCTTTTCATCGAGCTCGCTGTAAGTCAACTGCTCGCCTTCGAAAACGAGCGCCACAGCGCCGGGTGTGCGACGAGTTTGCTGCTCGATCAACTCGTGGATGCACGCCTCGTCAAAGAAGGGAGCGGTTGTTGCGTTCCAGTCGACGAGTAGTTGTTGCTGCTCAGCGGCGCTCAGGAGTGGCAGTTGCGATACAGGTAAAGATGGATCGTTGATGAGTTTCGCTAACGTTGTTTTGAAGTGAGCGGCCATGCGCGCAATGGTCGGCGCGTCAAAGAGGTCGGTGTTGTATTGCCACGATGCAGCAAGACCTTCGTCTTCCTCGACCATCATCAGGGTCAAGTCAAACTGGGCCACACGTTGGTCCAACGAAATCGATTCGAGAGTGAGACCGCCGAGCTCAACACGTGAACCTGCTTCACCCAACGCCAACGCGGCCATACCCGCAACGCTACGCGAGTGTGCTTTCTGGAGGATGAACATTGCCTGGAAGAGCGGCGAGTAACTAGGATCGCGCGTAGGCCGGAGACGTTCGACCAGAACTGGAAAGGGAAAGTCCTGATGCTCGAAAGCGGCCAACACACGGCGGCGCACCTGGTCCAGCAATTCCTCAAACGTGGGATGGCCTGCCAGATCTGCTCGCAGCACCAACGGATTGACGAAGTAACCCACCACGTCCGTCAGCTTGTGATGATTGCGGCCTGAGCTGGGCGACCCGATGGCAAAGTCGGTCTGTCCCGTGTAGCGATGAAGCAAAACCTGGAAGGCCGCGAGCAAAGTCATATAAAGCGTCGCACCGCGCGCGCGTCCGAAGTCCTTTATCCACTGTGTTAGATCCGCGTCGAGCCTGATTGTGTGAGACCTGCCAACAAAAGTCTGGACAGGTGGCCGCGGGCGGTCGGTGGGGAGATCAAGTTTTGGCGGCTCGCTCTCAAACTGTTTCTCCCAAAAAGCTGCGAGTCGCTCACCTTGTTGACCTTCGATCGCCCTCGATTGCAAACGAACATAATCAGTGTATTCGAGCGCGAGCGCTGGAAGAGATGGCGACTGTCCGTCTCTTGCAGCGTCGTAGAAAGCAGCCAATTCGCGCATCATCGTCGCGAGCGACCAAAAGTCGGCGACGATGTGATGGACCACGAGCAGCAGCACGCGTTCGTGTGCAGAGCGTTCCAGGAGCGTAACGCGTAACACCGGTCCGGTGCCGAGATCGAAGTGTTTATGCGCTTCAGAGAGCAGGTGCGCTCGCAACTGCGCTTCACTCCAATCGGAGGCATCAAGCTCGGCGAAGTCGAAAGCTGCTTGCTCGCTGATTCGCTGGACTGGCCCGCCGCCATCAGGAGATTCATGGAAGGTTGCGCGGAAACTGGCATGGCGAGCGATCAACGACTCGAAGGCGTGGCGGAACGCTGCTGAATCCAGCTCGCCCGGGATACGCACTGCGACCGGAATGTTATACGCCGGACTCTCGGGCGCGAGCCGGTACAGAAACCACATCGCGCGCTGACCATAAGACAGCGGATACTCGTCAGCCGGATCAGCTAACGGTTCATAAGCAAGATGTCCATCGACGCCCGCATCGGCCGCGAGGCGTGCTGCAAGTTGCGCGATACTGAAATCCTGGAGCAAGCTCGCCATCGGGAGTCTCAGGCTCAGTTCCGTTTCAAGCTCGTGTGTTAGCTCGATTGCCGTGAGCGAGTCGAGACCAAAGCGCGCGATCGGTGTGTCTACATCCGGCTCGGCATATCGCAGGCCAAGTCGTGTGGCAATGCGTGTAGCCAACCAGCTCTCAATCTCAGCAGGTTCTCGCCGCGGTGTGCCTGCCTGAACCGATCTATCCTCGGGAGTGGCCTCACGCCATTCAGCGACAACTTCGAGACTCCCTTCGAGGTATCTCTGACGGCACAGGTGTCGCTGGATCTTACCGCTCGAGGTTTTCGGGATGCTGTGAGGTTTGACAAGCACGATCGCATGCGCCTGCACTTCGTGGTCCTGGCCCACCGCTCGTAACACCGCCATGATGATCTCTTCATGCGAAGCTTCTGGTGCGCGCTCAACTTCCTGGACCAGCACGAGGCGCTCTTCGCCTCCGGCGTCGATGGAAAATGCCGCACCGCAGCCCGGACGCAATGCCGGATGGCTTTCCTCCATCGATCGTTCAATATCCTGCGGGTAGTGATTGAGGCCGCGAGTGATGATCACGTCTTTGAGTCGCCCGGTGATGAAGAGTTCACCGTCATGGAGGAATCCGAGATCACCCGTGCGAAGAAACGGCCCATCGCCGGTGTCGGCGAGATATGCGTGGAAGGTTTGCTCAGTCTCGTCAGGACGGTTCCAGTATCCACCGGCAACACTGGGGCTCGACACCCATATCTCCCCTACGTTTAACTCACCGCACACTGTGTGAGATTCGGGATCGACAATTTCCACACGCGTATCAGCATCGACGTAACCACAACCCACCAGCACGCGCGCGTCAGGATCAGTTTCCGCAACTTCAACCAAACGGTGATGCTGAAGCGCCTCGGCACTCAGCGCGCAACGCGCAGGCAGAGACGACTTGCGCCCGCCAGTGACTTTCAGCGTGGCTTCGGCCAGCCCGTAAGCAGGATAAAAGACTTCCGGTCGAAAGCCGCATGATGCAAAGGTTGAAGCGAAACGCTCGAGGGTTTGCGGGCGTACGGGTTCGGCGCCGTTGTATGCGACTGACCACGTGCGCAAGTCGAGTTCATTTAATTCTTCATGGCCGATCCGTCGCAGGCACAATTCGTAAGCGAAGTTTGGTCCGCCAGTGTGCGTGATGGAAAGGCGAGTCACCGCCTGCAGCCAGCGCAGCGGTTTTTGAAGAAAGGCTGCGGGCGGCATCAGGTAACCGTGAAAGCCACCGAAGAGTGGGACGATGATGCCGTCAATCAGGCCCATGTCGTGGAAGTGTGGAAGCCACGAGAGGGAGATACTTTCGGGTGTGTGTTCGAAACCGTGATGAATGTAGGCCGCGTTGTTGAGCACGTTGGCATGGCTAATCATCACGCCCTTTGGCTGCGCAGTTGATCCAGAAGTGTATTGAAGATAGGCCAGGGCATTTGGATCGGGAAAAGTTGGCCCCCAGTTACCGGGCCTCTCGGCTTCGAGTTCCTTGAGTGATAGCCATTGCAACTTGCTTAGAACTGGCGATTCGGCGACGAAGGTCTTTGCCTTCGAGAGTGACTGCGACGTCGTGAGCGCGATGACGGCTTGCGAATCGTCAGCTATCGACTCGATCCGGTCGAGTGAACGATTGGGACGCGGCGGGTAAGCGGGCACGGCCACTGCTCCGGCATAAAGACATCCAAAAAAAGCCGCGACGTAGTCGAGTCCCGCAGGAAAGAGCAGCATGACGCGCTCTCCCGAGGCGCCCATCTTGGCGAGCGCTGCACCGACCGAGCGCACACGCTCTTCCAACTCGCCGTAGGTCACGCGCACTTCTTCCGACTCGCCTTCAGGCAGGAACGTGTAAGCACACCGGTGTGCCTGCTGCATGGCCCGGTGTGCCAGTAGTTCTATCAATGTGTGAGACGTGAACATGAACTTCCTATGATTTTTGACCTCGATTAAAAATTTCTATCGGGAGGTTTAAGGAACCAGGAAAATTACGCCGAAGGCGTTCGCTAATTTCAGCCCAGGGTTCGAGGAACGAGAACCCTGGGAGCCATCACATCAAAAGGCGTTTAACCCTGAAAGGGTTCGCCAACCGCGGAACCCTTTCAGGGTTCGAATCCTTTCATTGTCGCTTAACCCAGAGTTGTCGCTGCGCTCCAACCCTGGGCTGAAATTAGCCAACGCCTTCGGCGTTTCCCTTAATAGATCGCACAGACCTTCACACTGCCGCCTTGCGCGCAAGGTCGTGCCGGTATTCGGGATCGACGTTGGCTTTGTCTATCGCTTTCAGATAAGCGCGGTATTCATCAGATGATGAGAAAGGTGTGACGCCCAGCTCGCAAGCGATTCCGTCAATGCTTTCCGCGAACCTGCAGGCCTTCGCGTAATCCGTCGTCGACGCTTCGATCTCGAAATAGTTAAATTGCGATGCCTGGGGAACTGTCGCCAGGACAATCTTGTAGCCTCGATACGCATATGTCTTGTAGCGACGGCTGATGATTCTTCCTTTTGTATAACCATAGTAACTAACGAAATCGAGCACCTCTCCAAGCGCGAGATCGTCATGAAGCCGAAGCGTGTGCTTCCAGCGAATAATCGCGAGACGCTCGCGCCCGCACTTGAGCACCAGCTCAGGATGCTTATCAACCTTGCGCACGCGCAAATCCAAACTGCCCTCTTGCAACTCAAACACGTAACTCTCGCGATCCTGTTCTCCTGATGTCTCTGTGCCCTCCGACTCGAGAAGTTCTTCGACACGGATCCGATCCGCTGCGCTAAGTAGTCCTCTGATCTCGATCTCGTAACCAGGATTTGGAATGTTAAGCAGCATATGAGGTCCCCCTTTGTGCGAGTTGTGCTTCCGGCAGAAACTCGTTGATGTAGGAACGAATCTCGTCCTCTTTACCCTCGTTTACGAGCGCGCCCAGGTGCGTCAGCAACTGTTGTATTTTGTCCTCTGGATACGCGAGCAAGCTGCCGATAAAAATCTTCGGGTGCCGCGTTTTAGACATATCCTCCTCAGTTATCTGCAACTCTTCGCACAGCTTTTCACCCGGACGGATCCCGGTAATCACTATTTCAATGTCCCTGCCGGGCTTGAACCCGGAGAGGGTAATGAGGTCTCTTGCCAGTTCCAGAATTTTTACTGGCTTACCCATGTCCAAAATGAAGATCTCTCCGCCGCTACCCATCGTCCCTGCCTGAAGCACCAACTGCGCGGCCTCGGGGATGGTCATGAAATATCGAACCATGTCCTGATGAGTTACGGTAACTGGACCACCCTCGCTGATCTGTTTGCGGAAGAGAGGAATCACCGAGCCGTTTGACCCAATCACATTGCCAAAGCGCACCGCCACGTAGCGCGTCGCAAACTGCCGGTTGAGATGTTGCACCAGCAGCTCGCCGATCCGCTTGGTAGCTCCCATGATCGAAGTGGGCCGCACCGCTTTGTCGGTGGAGATCAGGATGAACGTCTCAGCCTTGAACTCCCCCGCCAGCCGTCCGAGGAGGTGGGTCGCGAAGACGTTGTTTTTGATTGCCTCGAGTGCGTTGGCTTCCATCAGCGGTACGTGTTTGTGTGCTGCCGCATGAATGACTACCTCCGGGGCGTGCCTCTTGAAGATGGAGCGCATGCGACCCTCTTCGCCCACGTCCGCTAAACACGGCACGTAGGGAAGGGAAGGAAGCTCGGCGCGCAACTGCTGTTCTATCTCGAAGAGCGCCCCCTCGGCGCGCTCAACCAAAAGCAGCTTCGCCGGATGATAACGAGCGACCTGCCGGGCCAACTCTCCGCCGATCGATCCGCCCGCACCCGTCACCATAACTACCTTGCCGGCCAGAAACTCTCCGATAAACTCCTCGCCGAGATCTACCGGATCGCGGCCCAGCAAATCTTCGATCTGAACGTTGCGAACGCGAGTTACCTGGACCACGCCCTGAAGGATTTCGTAAAGGCTGGGAATCACCTGGACCTTCACGGGTATGGAGTTGCAGATGTTAACGAGCCGTCTGAAATTCTCGCGTGACGCATGCGCGATTGAGATGATGACTTCATCTATCTCCAGTTCTCGGACTAGCTGCGGCAGGTGTTGCGACGTGCCCAAAACTTTGAACTTCTGGATCACGGTCATCTGTTTTCTGGGATCGTCATCAACAAAGCCGCGGACGTCGAAGTTGATGTCCAGATTCCGTCTGATCTCCCGGGCCGCTAATACCCCCGCGCTTCCCGCCCCGATTAACAGCACGCGCTTTCGTGGTCCATTATTGACGCGCGCAGCCCGCAGCATCTCCTCGTTATGCTCGTGGGCCGCACGCCAGAGTACGCGTGGGCCAAAGGTTCCACTGAAGGCGAGCAAGACGTCCATTATCAGGACTGAAAGTGGGATGCGACCCTCATACGGCACCAGGATCCACAACACCAACAGCGCGAACGTGGAATACAGAAAAGCCTTCACGAAGGTTTTCAACTCCAACATTCCGACGTAGCGCCAGAGAAATCTGTGTCCGTCTGTTAGCACTAAGGCGCCGAACTGAATCAGCACCACGATGGGCAGTTGATAGACCAGGCGGGAGAGGTCCTCAGCCGTGACGCGAAAATCAAACCGAAGCAAATAGGCAAGTGCAAAAGCAAACGTCAGGATCAGCAAGTCAGAAAGAGGCGCGATCCGGCGAACCATGGCGTTGAGCCAGGCCGGTTCTACTGTTTTATGTTCTTTGTCTGGTGCGGCAGGATGCTGAGTAACTTCCTGCATGAGTGTTAACTTCCTTGTTATTCCACGGCTTTTCGTAGAGACACAACGACGTGGTCCAACTGTGCCGGCGTGAGTTCCTGGTGAAAGGGGAGTGCAAGAGTGCGTTTCGCCACCGATTCCGTAACCGGCAGCTCCGCGCTCCTCGTGACGCGATCCTGAATGTATTTTTGCAAGTGTACTGGCGAGAAATACGCCCGAGTCGGCACGCCCGCGCTCTCCAGCTCACGTATCAACCGGTTGCGATCGATGCCTTCAGCAAGAGTCACGACATAGACGAACCAGCTCATCCGCACGTGCGGCATGACGACTTGCGGCCTGACCCACGAGTACTTTTCGAGACGTTCTGTGTAGGCGGCGGCAACAGCTTCTCGCCGGTGAAGGAAATGTTCGATTCGCTTGAGTTGAGAACAGCCGAGGGCAGCGGACATCTCGTTCAGCCGGTAGTTGTAACCAAGATGTTCATGTTCAAGCCAACTTCCCATCGCACCGCGTCCCTGATTGCGCAGGCTGCGAAAGAGCTCGGCAAGCTCGTCTGAATTCGTGACGATCATCCCACCCTCGCCGGTGGTGATCTGTTTGTTTGGGTAGAAAGCGAAAGCGGCCGCGTCGCCAAACTGGCCAATATTGCGCCCTTTATACTCTGCTCCCAACGCTTCGCACGAGTCGTCGATGACCTTCAGATTGCGCTCGCGAGCAACGCGCAAAAGCTCGTCCCAGTCGACCGGGTGTCCGTACACATCAACCGCCATGATGGCCCTGGTCCGTGAAGTGATCTTTCGTTCCAGGTCGGCGATGCTGAGGTTATAGGTGACGGGCTCGATGTCTACGAAGACAGGTGTGGCTCCTTCATAAAGAATCGCGTTTACGCTGGCAGCGAAGGTGAATGAGGGAACGAGCACTTCGTCGCCCGGTCCGAGTCCGAGCGCCCGCACGATCAAATGGAGCGCAGCCGTTCCGGAGCTGAGGGCAATTGCATGCTTGACGCCGATGTATTCGGACATAAGGCGTTCGAATTCAATCGCCTTCGGCCCGAGTGCGAGGCGACCTGAACGCAGTACGTCGAGTACGGCCTGTACGTCCTCGTCGTCGATTTGACTGGCGGACATCGTGATCATGTTCATTGATTTCTCTGTGCAACCTCTGTGTTCTCTGTGTCTCTGTGGTGAGTTATTGCTGTGAATAAATTAACCACAGAGACACAGAGAACACTGAGGTTGCACAGAGAAGAGCGATCTCGTGAGTTTCTCTAAAACGGATTCAACGTTGCACTTCCAAAACGAGTTGAAATATTTCGGCTGCACGGAGGCCGACAGTGGCGCCGTTGCGGTAAGCGATCTGGCGCATGGCTTCGAGTGAGCGTGGGTGAGGGTATTCTCTGATTTCAGTTTCGTAGATTGCCATCGCTTCCAGTTTGATCTCGAGGTGCTTTGTGATGTCGGTGTAGACGTTGTATTGCGCCGGGCCATGACCCCAATGCTCCAACGTGTCCACTTGATAGCAGAGCAGCCTTTTCAAAGAGGGAAGCACAAATGGACGAACCGAAACGGTGGTGGCCTCATAGGCTGTACGATGGTCGCGATTCAACTCGGCGAAGTGATGCGTATAGACGATGTTCGGCTTTACCTGGGCCACTACCTTTTCGAGAAAGCGTGTGATCTCATAAATGGGAAGTGTATCGAGTCGCATCTCAGGGAAGTCTCCGGTGAACACTTCGGTGACGCCCAGTAGCTCCGCAACCCTGATGGTCTGGTCCTTCTTCCGCGCCGCAATTTTCTCCCAGTCATCAAGGTATTGCGCACTCGTCCCTTCGGTTAACACAGCGACGTAGACCGCGTCGCCTGCGGATGCATGCTGGGCAATCGTGCCGCCCACCCCAATCACTTCGTCGTCAGGATGTGCGGCTACAACAAGGACGTTTTGTCGTTCTCTACTCACAATAATTTATGCTCCACCTCCGTTCCGATCCAAGGCAGCGTCGCGTATCAGATCGCGGCTGG
>DATFDT010000380.1:0-15604 GCA_035251975.1 Pyrinomonadaceae bacterium
GTGGCCGCCCGTTCAGGAGAACCTACGATTTTCCGAACGGGCGGCCCTCCGTGGCCGCCCCTACAGTTGTTATCGATCTAGCCCGCGATCTTGCGTTCTTTGGTTCTGTTCGCCATGCATTCCGCGGAACAATACGTAGCCAGTCCTGAGTTGAGATTCATCGCGCGATCAGCCGGAATCCACGTCCCGCACCGATCACAACGAACCAGCTTATTACGCGACGGAGTCTTCTGATCAGGTGGAGCATTGAGAGAGTCAGTGAGCTGCTGGATTAGCTTCAGGTACGGCCGGACACGTGAGTAGACGAGTACGAAGATAATAGCCAGGAGCGCCGCGATAATTACGTATTTCATTACTCCCCAGCGCCCGTACCGTACGGTGAATCCTGCGCGCGGCGTCGCGGCATCGGATCGCTCGCGCGACGTCGCGGCTGTGATTCCTTCATGCGCCGATCGAGACTCCCGGGCGGCAAACCTTTACCATGCACAGCCTCTTCCAGGATGCGCGTGATCTCCTGTGAGAGCGTTCGGTGCTCGGCAGCCGCACGGCGGCGAAGTGATTCCTTCAAGTGGTTCGGCACGTATGCACCGATGAAAACGCCTTTGCGATTAGCCATCTATCCGCCCTCTAATCTTTGTGAGAATCAACCCTGCAAATACGGAACAGGTCTGTAAGCCGAATTCTGTACTTCGATCTAAATCGAAGTGGCGATCATTCATCTAGTCCAGCCGTTGCCGGCTTGGATCAAGCGACCTACCCGGAGGTCGTAGCGAACCGAAGTTCGCTTCGGGCGGGCAGCCCTTTTGACGCCTCCCTATTTGGTCTTGCACTGCGAGGAGTTTGCCTGGCCGCGCATGTCACCACACGCGCCGGTGCGCTCTTACCGCACCGTTTCACCCATCACCCGTTCGGGCTGGTCTGTTTTCTGTTGCACTTGTCGTCGCCCAGCAGCCGAAGCCGCCAAGCGCCCCGCCGTTAGCGGGCTCGCTGCCCTATAGTGTTCGGACTTTCCTCTCCCGGCTTTCGCCGGCAGCGACCGCCCGACCTGTTCTCTTGCAAGGCGGGGGGATTATAGCAAACCAGTGTTCAAACGGGTATAGCACTTACTAGCCAAAGTATTTAAATCCGACGCGGAGGCTGTTTGTCCATTGAGGCGGCAAACAAACGGCGACGGTGATCGAAACGAGAGCGTGTGAGAGCGCGAGCGCGAAGAGATTTGGTTGTCGTTGATAAACCACAGCCCAGATCGCGCCGCCGGCAAATGTAAGTACACAAAGCAAAGGATTTGGCAGGTGAACGAAGGCAAACAAAAAAGCGACGACAGCTACGCTCTTCCACCCCTTTCCAGCAACGATTTGAGCTCGACGGTTGATAAAACCCTGAAGCACGTATTGCTGAAACAAGGCCCAGAATGGGACCAGTAAGAATCGCCAACGCAGTTCGGAAAAATTGAAACTAGAGACAAAGATGATCAACGCGATAGCTACGATCGTCGGCAGCAGCAACAACTTTGCTGCGGCGAGGAAGTTGTCTAATCGAAAGCCGAGATCGTAGGGAGTTTCTTCGTAGACGCGATGCGAGAAGATCATCAACGACAGCGCCAGAACGATCGGAATCGCGAGTAAGACTTTGTTCGTGCCGGCAAGCGCCAGCACCACCCACTCGGCGATCAAACACGAGATAACGACTGAGACAACCTCCCAGAGGGCCAGTGTTTTCGATGAAATCATTAGACAGGATTTACAGAATTTACAGAATTTACAGGATTTTTTTGTCAATCTTGTAAATCATGTAATCCTGTAAACAACTACCTCCACTTTCCATCTGCCTCTACTTGAAATCTGATCACATCACCCAACATCCGCAACGTGTATCGATCGCCTTGCTGATGCAACGCATAAACTCTCGCTTCATGCATTCCCACCCCCAACCCACTCACAACAAAGCTGTAGCCATGCCACTCGTCTTTCGACCATCCCGCAGCCATCACATCCGGTCGAGATAATTGGGCCACCTGCGTTCCCGCAAGTTTTCCATCGACAAACAACTGCACCTCAACGCGCCGCCAGGGATCGGCGTTGTCGACCACCCAACCCGAAATACTCCGCGATTCGACAACAGCTTCACCCCAACCGTGAAATGTCGGCGGAAACAGTTTCGCGTAGACAATAACCGCAAGGGCGCCGATAAAAATCGTCTCGAGTATCGATTTAGCGAGTAGTAAGTTGACGAGTTTTTTTGCCACGGATTTACGCGGATAAAGACAAATTTTTCACGAGGTCCTCAACTTCATCGGCAGTCGCGGCAGCAAGACATTTTAATGCGAGTTCGTGGATCTCGTTCGCATTTATCTGTTCAAGAACGTTTCTGACGCGCGGAATCATCGCGGGAATCATGCTCAAGTCAACCGCGCCTAAGCCTACCAGCAGCACAGCGTAAGCCGGCGTAGACGCCATTTCACCGCATACAATCACCGGAATTTGCGCATGCTTTGCTGCGTCGATGGTGCGGCTGATTCCATAGAGCACCGCCGGATGCAACGTGCGAAACCAGTCGCTAACCTTGTCGTTACCACGATCGACTGCGAGTGTATATTGGACCAGGTCGTTTGTCCCGAGCTCAAAAAAGTCGACCTCAGCAGCGATTTTTTCCGCGGTCAGCACAGCCGACGGCACTTCGATCATCGCGCCGATCTTCACAGTGGCGAAGGGAACGTTCTCGTTCGTGAGTCGCTCAACCTCTTCTTCAATTACACGCTTCGCAAGCCGAATGTCTGCCACATCCGCCACCATCGGAATCACGAGACTGAGTGGTCCAGCCGCAGCCGCACGCAAAATCGCGCGCACCTGCGTTCGCATGATCTGCTTGTGACGCAGATTAAAACGAACCGCGCGCAAACCAAGCGCGGGATTGCGCTCACGCTCTTTCAGGTCCGGCCCAAACTCACCACCAACATCAAACAGCCTGACAATCGCGCCGTATTCACCCGCAGCCTCGACCAGTTCTTTATAGACCTCGTACTGTTCATCTTCCGAGCTCATCAATCCAGGCCGCGACAACAGAAACTCAGAACGGAACAATCCCACACCGCACGCACCGAAATCACGCACCGCCTGAAACTCCGCCGGCAGCTCCACATTCGCGCGCAAAGAAATTTGGACGCCATCGTGTGTCGTCACTGGTCCACACTCGAGCTGTCCTTGCGTTTCTTCAGTTGGGCCAGGCTCGCGCGTAAACCGGTAATGTTCGATCGTCTCGGGCGCGGGATGCAGTATCACTTCGCCTGCATGCGCATCGACGATGATCTGATCTCCGGTGCGCGTGCAGTGGTAGAAATCACGCAAACCCACGACCGCCGTGAGACCGAGCCCACGCGCAATAATCGCCATGTGCGAGGTCCAACCACCCGCGTCTGTCGCGATTGCTTTGACGTGATTGAGATTGAGCTCAGCGATCGTCGATGGCAGCAGATCAGTCGAAACAATGACGGCGTCCTCGGAAAGATTGGGATACTTCAGCCCTTCACCCGTGAGGTTTGCCAGCAGGCGCTGGATCACGTCTTCAATATCCGAGCCACGCTCGCGCAGGTAATCGTCGTTGATCTGCGTATAGATCGAGAGCAGCCGGTCGCCGACGACCTTCGCTGCCCATTCAGCATTCGAGTGTTCTTTGACGATGTAGTCTTCAACGTCGCGCGTAAGTTTCGCGTCCTGCAGAAACAGCAGGTGCGCGTCGAAGATGTATGCATGACCGCGCCCAAGCTCCTTTTCCGCGCGATCCTTGATGGCTTCGAGCTGTCGACGAGAAAGCCTGACAGCAGCCCGAAACCTCCGCCGCTCGCGCTCGAGATCTGCGTCTGCGATAGGCGCACGATATACCTCGTGTGTCCCTTCCTGAAGCCGCAGCACACGACCGATCACGATCCCATCCGAAACCCCGAGCCCCTTGCTGCGCAACTCATTGATAGCACGAGAAAACCGCTGCACATCGACCTTCTCCGTCTCGTCAAAATCGCGCGAGAAGAGACCAACAACCGCATCGAGCGCTTCCTGCTCGTCGTCGCCGTGCGCAACAACTCTCAACTCCGTACCACGACTCGCAGCAAGCGTCAGAATGCTGAGTATCGACTTCGCATCTGCTTCGGAGTTTCCATCGAGACGTTGAAGCGTGAGACTACTTTGAAACTGCGTCGCCACGCGTACGAGGTTCGCGGCGGCGCGTGCGTGAAGACCGAGACGACTGGTGACCTGGACTCGTCGTTCAGCCACTTTCAGTCAGCTCCGGATTTTGACGGCGGTTCGAGTAAGGCGCCCGCGAGATAGATACCCTGCCGTCCCTGGTCGCGAATCTTTGGTGCAATCTCGGCGAGCGACTCTTCCGCGGTCGCGGTCGCGAGCTTGATCACCATCGGCAGGTTTACACCCGTCAACACTTCCACCGCGCCTTCTTCTAAAAACATCGACGCGATATTCGTCGGCGTGCCACCAAACATATCCGTGAGTAACAACACGCCCGCGCCCTGCGACACGCGCGTGATCGCTCGTTGCACCTCGTCTCGTGCCGCATCGACGTCGTCGTGCCAACCGATGGAGACAGCAGCGATGTGTGAGATTGGACCAACGATCATCTCGGCCGCGGCCAGCAACTCGCCGGCGAGCTGGCCGTGAGTCACGATCACGCCTGCCACTCTTTTTGTATCTGTCATTCTGGAAAAATTCCTCCCGAGGCGGCGCAACGGCGCAACGAAGCCTTAAAGCTTTTCTGCCATTGATTCCTTCTTTGCGCCGTTGCGCCGCTGCGGGAGAAATCCTCTTTTCATTTTCTTACCTTCCGCACGTCCCGATGCGATGCGTGCGCGTCAAAGCCCGCGCCTCGCAGTGAGCGCGCGAGCGCATTGGCAATCATCACGGACCGGTGACGCCCGCCGGTACAGCCAATACCCACAGTCACGTACGACTTGCCTTCCCGTTTGTAGAGCGGCAGGAGGTAAGAAAGCAAATCAGTAAAACGCTGCAACGTCTCCTTCACTTCATCGTCCGAGCGAAGAAACTTGACCACGCGACTGTCGTGACCTGACAAACGCTTCAACTCGGGAACGAAGTGCGGGTTTGGCAGGTGACGCACGTCAAACAATAACTCCAAGTCGCCCGGGTTGCCATACTTGTGACCAAAGCTCATCACCTGCACGCGCATGGGCGCGCCTTCTCGATCGAGACTAAATCGCTGGAGCAGAAAACTGCGCAGCGTGTGCACGGTATGATCGGAAGTATCGATGATCTGATCTGCATGCGCGCGAATGCTCGACATTGCTTCGCGTTCGTCTCTGATCGCGGTGAGCAGTCCCTGGCCTTTTTCAGCCGGATGCGGGCGACGTGTTTCGCTGAAACGATACTGGAGCACATCGTCGGAAGCTTCGAAGAAAAGCACGCTGACTTTCAAACCGAGGGCGCGCAACGCGTCGAGTTGTTTTTCAAAGTCGGCGAGAAACTCACCTTCACGAATATCGATCACGAGTGCGGCGCGCCTGATTCCCTTCTCTTCGTCGTCATTAACAAGACGTCCAAAGGTCGGCAGCATCGTGACCGGCAGATTGTCGACGCAGAAGTATCCGAGATCCTGAAACGCGTTCGTAGCAGAAGACATTCCGGAGCCACTGAGGCCGGTGATGATTACGATGTCGGGGATGTTGTTCCTGACGTCAGGTTGCTCGCTGGTAGTTTGACCGGGCATCTGTACGACAGTTTACTACGCGAAAGAAAATATTCGAATCAGTTAGTCAAAATTAGACCCAATAAAGCTTCGCCAATGAATAGCAAAAACGGCCTAAGAAGTTTTCTTGTAATCACCAAATCCCCGTTATAGGGTAAGCGCCTCGCCCAATCAAACTTAAAAGTCCTTACGGTCCGGTGTGGTCCAAGACCGGGACTCCTTACCTCCCTTCGATCACAGGTTTTGCCCGCATAAGGAGAACATCAATGCGAATTCACAGGCTAATTTCGATCTTCGCGGTGCTTGGCCTCTTAGCATTCGCCGCGACCATGATCTCCATCCCCAAGCCACTGGGTGTGATTTCAGACACAGTGTCAGCACAAAAAGCCATTAGCCCCGACGCTGTCGAGCCAGTGCCGATCGATACGCAGAACGAAGGTCTCAGCACGATCGTCGCCAGCGAGACGACGGCGCAAACAGATACCGATTTGTATCTCGATGCGGAGGAAGTCGAGAAGCGTGCGGCAGCGGAACAAGCCGGCGACGACTCTTCGACAAAAGGTCCCGTGCCGGTCTCTTTTAAAGCGGTTCCGATTCCGTTAAATGGTGGCGTCGATCACGCGGTCGCCGGCGTAGCAACGCGAAACTCCGGAACCGGCGTTATCCGGCTACGCGGAGTACCGCCAGGCTCGACGCTTCTGAGTGCAGTGCTCGTGTGGGGCGAGATCGCAGCGCCTCCGGCAATCGCGCCTTATCCGGTCGCGTTTGGACCGGATTGCGGTATCCTCGCAAACGTCAATGGCAACTCTTACGGCGCGACCGCACAGCCGTGCTGGAACGGAGCCGGCCAGTACTTCGGTTACATCGCCAATGTAACGGGTCAAATCGTTCCCGGCATAAACGGCGACTATCGCATTCGCGGTCTGAAGTCGGCGATTACTAACGGCCGCTGTCCGTGGGGTGATGGAAACTGTCCGGGTCCGGGAAATGCGCTGACGCTTTCCGAAGGCGCCAGTCTCATCGTGTTTTATTCAAACCCGTGCATTCCGAAAGCAGCGCAGCTCTACGTCTCACTGGGACCCAGGATGTTCTTTGGTCCACACTCAGCCATTCATGCAACGGTGCCGGCGATTAATGGCAACCTGCCCAATCTCAAGCACAGCCGGATTGGAGCAGATGGTCAGGTCGGCGTGAGTAACTGTGGGCTGAGATCGATACCGGGTATCAGCGACGAGCGTACGTGGATCGAGAATCCAGTCACGCTTGGTTCAATTCAGATCAAGGGTGACGGTGCGGGTCTCAACCGAGACTCCGATTGGAATGGCTACGACGGCGAGCCGTTGAATAAGCTCTGGGATACTCACACGGATGTATTTGGGAGCAGCCAGTTTCTTGCCGGTGGCGGAGGACTCAGTTATCGGGTGAGATATCAGTCACAAGGTGATTGTATCGTCTGGGCGGTTCACATCTTAGGCGTTCGTTAAGAAATTTTTAGCCGCAGATGAACGCGGATGAACGCAGATAAGAAAATCCGCGTTCATCCGCGTGAACCCGCGGCTAAATTATGGTTCGATCAAGCCGTAGTTGCCGTCGTTTCGTCTGTAGATAACTCCGAGGCGCGAGGTGTCGGCGTCGCGGAAGACCAGAAACTGGTCCGCTTCGTCTGACAATCGCAACGCGGCTTCTTCCGCTGTCATTGGTTTTACTACATAGCGTCGCGCCGGAATGATGCGCGGCGGCCGCGGTGTCGCTTCCAGATTCCCATCAGGTTGCGGCGCCACACGACTCACTGGCCGCCCGCTCTGACTCCTGTCGATGATCTTCTTCTTGAGTTTGACTGCCTGCTTCTCGATCTTCGCCATCGCGCGCGTCAGCGCCATGTACATGTCGGCGTTCGTATCTTTCGCCGTCAACGTATGCTCACGCCAGCTAACGATGATCTCCCCGATCTGACGATTTTTCTCGACATCGATGATTACATGCGTGGTGAGGGTCGTATCGCCGTTAAAAATGTGATCGAGTTTCTTGAAATGATCTTCCACATGACGCCGGAGTGCCGGCGAGACTTCAACGTGTCTGCCTGTGTATTCAAATCTCATCAGTAGTTTCCCTCCTCGAACCGGTAAAGAAAGCAATGCGCTGGCGTGCGGAGAGCTCGCACACGCTAACGCAACAAAGGTATTACTAAACTTGATTCGCGTCGGCGTGTAGAGGGGCTTTACACGACTGCGCGACGTTCACGCGACCCGGGGATTTGCATTTGATCGCGATACTTCGCCACAGTTCTGCGCGATAATTTGATTCCGTCCTTAGCAAGGATTTTAACCACCTGGTCGTCGGTTATTGGGTTATGAGAATCCTCTTCTTCGATTAATTTCTTGATCTTCAACTTGATAATGCGCGTGGAGATCTCCTCGCCCTCTTCATTGAGCATGCCTTCGGTGAAAAACCGTCGCAGCTCGATGACGCCCTGCGGCGTGTGCGCGTATTTTCGATTCACCACTCGCGAGACGGTCGAAAGATGCATACCGATATCTTCAGCAATGTCTTTCAACATCATCGGCTTGATGTGCTCGACGCCGTGGTCCAAAAAGTCTCTCTGACGCGCCACGATCGACTCGACCACTTTGTAAATCGTCTGGCGGCGGTGCTCGATATTGCGCAACAGATCGACTGCCGAACGCATCTTCTCGCGAATAAAACTTTTCGTCTCGTTACTAACGCCCTGGCTCAGCATCTGCTGATACTGCTGGCTCACACGTAAACGCGGGCTGCCGTCGTCAGCGAAGTAGATCACGTAATCTTCGTCGTTTTCGTCGAGCTTTTCGATGTAGATTTCCGGACTGATCAGGATCGGCTCATCCGACGAATAACGGCGGCCCGGATACGGATCGAGCGTGCGGATAAACTGTAGCTCTTCGAGCAGTGTCTCAACATCGACGCCGATCTGTTTCGATAAGTGCGGTAGTTTGTGTTGTTGCAACTCCGAAAAGTGTTCGGTGATCAACTTCGTTGCGAGCCGGTCGCTCTCGCCCAACACTTCGAGCTGGACCAGCAAACATTCTTTCACTTCGCGGGCGCCGCACCCGACCGGATCGAGACGCATCACTTCCTGTCGTGCACGCTCGACAGTTTCTTCCGAGACCTTCTCCATCGCGGCCATCTCTTCGTTCGTGGCGCCGAGACGTCCGTCCGCGTTGAGATTACCGATCACGGCAGTCGCAGCATCGCGAATGTCGCTGTCGAGCGTGCTCATGTTGAGTTGCCACTCGAGATGTTCGGCCAGCGATGGTGGGCGTGTTAGAAATTGTTCGAAGGTGGGAGCGTCTTCTTTATATTCGATTTCCTGTGTCTTGTAACCGGGATCGAGATAGTCCTGAAACTCGCGTCCAAAATCGATCTCTTCAAAGGCATCGCGCTGTGAATCGTCGGCGGCGCCTTCGTCAGAAACTCCTTCTTCGTGTTCCGCAGTCGCGATCGCTTCGCCACCGCCGTCCCCATCAATATCGCCAACATCGGTTGCGGGCAGGCTCGATAAAACCTCTGCGTCGCCGGAACCATTCGTTCCGGGACTGCCGGGTTCAGGAGCACTTTCTTCAAATGAATTCGAGTCGGCGCTGGCGAGATGATCGAGGACCTTCTCCGCGATCTCCTGCACCTCCTCCTGCGTGGGCACTTCTTCGAGTACCGGATTCTCCAATAACTGTTGCTGAATGAGGTCGGTCAGCTCGAGCGACGTCATTTGCAACATCTCAATGCGCTGCCGCAATTGGGGCGTCAGCACAAGTCGTTGGGAAAGACTGGTAGTTAACTTAAGAGACATTCCTCAGATCAGACTGCCTTACACTGCTTCGTCTTTTCGGATTGTTGCGGCTTGTGGCCGCACGGGAGGATTATAACCGATCAAGGGCCTTCTCTGTGCAATCTCTGTGCACTCTGTGCCTCCGTGGTGAAAAATTTGTTAGGCCAAACAACCGCAGAAACACAAGGACACGGAGGTTGCACAGAGTTTTAAAGAAACTTTCACATGCGAAACTTTTCGCCCAGGTAAAGTCGGCGCACTTCCGAGTCTTCTGTAAGTTCGCGTGGGTGTCCGGAGCGAAAGATTTTGCCCTCGGCCATTATATACGCGCGGTCCGTTACGCCAAGTGTTTCGCGCACGTTGTGATCGGTAACGAGTATCCCAATCCCACGATTTCGCAGGTAGAGTATTACATTTTGAATATCATCCACTGCTTTTGGATCGATCCCGGCGAACGGCTCGTCGAGGAGAATGTACTGCGGCTCAGTTGCCAGAGCTCTTGCTATTTCAGTGCGCCGGCGTTCGCCGCCTGAGAGGGCATCGCCACGCGTGTTTCGCACCTGTGCGATACCGAATTCTTCGAGCAGCTCTTCGAGGCGCTTCAGTTGTTCGCGTCTACGCAAGCCTGTAGTTTCGAGCACTGCGAGGATGTTTTGCGCAGTCGTCATTTTGCGAAAGACTGACGGCTCTTGCGGTAAGTAGCCGATGCCGAGTCGCGCGCGCAGGTACATTGGAAGTTTTGTGAGGTCCTGATCGCCGAGCAGAACGCTGCCTGAATCCGGACGTTCGAGACCGACGATCATGTAGAACGTCGTGGTCTTGCCCGCGCCATTCGCGCCGAGCAATCCGACAACCTCGCCTTTATCGACTTGCAGACTAACATCATCGACAACACGGCGGCGTCCATAATGTTTCACGAGATGTGCGCTGCTTAGCGAACTCATTCAATAGATCACAAAAGGCGCAAAAGCGGACACACAAAGGCACAAGGCAGAGATTGAGATAGAAGAAGTTTTTTGTGGTTCTTTGTGTTCGCTTTTTGTGCCTTTTTGTGGCTCAAGGTTTTCTGATTTTGTGCGTGGAGCGGACGCGGCCGGGCGAAAGTGGTCCACGTGCATCGTCGGCGGTGACTTTACCGTCCCGGACGGAGAGCGTCAAACGACCGCCCTGCGAAGTGCCCTGCTCGACGTCTTCGACACGCGCGGGATTGCCTTTCAGAATTGCGATTTCATTCGCAGACGTGTATTCAACCCAATCGCCGGTTCCCTTCCTGTTCGGCTGCGTCAGCACGACGTTTCGTTGCGCCACCGTCTTCTCCATCTCGTTGCTTTCTTTCAGGAGATAAACATCCGCGACACCGCTCGTGAGTCGATCCGTGCCCTGCTTGATATCGACATTCCCTTCGTAATGAATCGTGCGATCGGGATCTGAATAGAACATCGAATCAGCCGCCGCAAAGACAGGCACGACTGTGCTTTTATTCTCGGCGCGACCTTTCGCGTTGTAGATCGTCGTTTGAACGTTGCCACTCGCTTCCATTCGCTTGTCGTTCATGTAAATGACAAGCTTTTCGCCGCGCACCCAATTGTCGTCCTGCCACGCGCGCGCATTTCCCGTGTAGATCGCCTGGCCGCTCTGGTGTCGAAACTCGCCACGCTCGCTCGCGATGTAAACCGGGCTCTTCGTCTTCGAGAAAGGCGTGGCGCCGTTGGTCTGTTCCTGGCTGTAGTAAGTCGTGGTGGTCCTGCCGCGCGCGTATGAGACGTTGTTTGCGAGATCGGTGTCGAGCTCGACTGCTTTCGTGCGGCCACGTGAGTCCCAAACAGTTGGATCGCCGCCGCGCAGTCTGACAGTTTGATCGGCAGCGACATACGAAACGTTAGCTGCGACGCCATTACGATCGTTCTCGTTGAACTTCCCGTCGCCCTGCGCATCGACACGCTCGACATCCTGCGTGTCTTTCAAAAACACCGTGGTCATGTTTTGCGACGTGAGCGTGCGCGTGCCTCGATCCTTTGCCGGCTGCATCGGATCGAGTGTGGCCTTCGCGCCGCCGCTCGCTTTGCAAGTGCGCGCGAGATTTCCGGCTTCGAAAAAGTCACAATCAAACTGTGGCGCGTTTAGTTTCTTGCGTTCGGCGCGTGCGCTGCTGACAACTGGCTCGATAAACAATTCAGCATCGCCACTCGCTTCGGCCTTTTCCAGATCGCGGCCATTGATTCGCCACGTGAGCTTCACGGCATTCGCAGTCAGACGCTTGTTGGCAGCGTTTGGATCGTTCGCCTTCGACTTCGGCGCGCTCATCGTGATCACCGAGCGACTACCTGCGTTCATCTGTTTCAACAGGCTGTTGTCGTTACTCGCTTGAAACGTCACCTCGAGTGAACTGCTGCCGCTGATCTGAACGTCGGAATCGCCTTCAAGCGTGCGTGCGGCAACGTCGTTGTTGGCGACTGCGCGTTCGAGGCGTTGGTCCTTGTCTAAAAAGAAATCCATGTTGAGCGAGTGGACTTCAGCCGCGCGGCCCGGATCGATCACGCGCAAATACGAGTTGCCGCGGATCTCAGCCCTTTCGAGACGTCTCTGCTGGTTGAGAAACGCCATGAGGTTATCGCCGCTGAGTACGTCCGTATCCTGTTCGACAGTGGCGCCGCCCGTAAACGTTAGCTGCATCGAGTGCTGGTCGAACGTGCCGTGCCCGGCCTTAATCGAAACCGGACGTGAACGCGAACTCGATTTCATCGACTCGTTGGGCGCAACCGTTAACTGGACGTCTTTCTTCAACTCGAGTTTTTTGCTCTTTTGCTCGAGGACCGCGCCGACGGACGTGCCCGACACGTTCTCACGCTCAAAGGCGACTGGCGAATCGGTTTGGGCAATGCCGCTGTTTCGATCGAACGACAGCGCTTCGGTAGCGACCTTCAGCTTGTCCTTCGTATCGATCTTGACGTTGCCGTTGAAGTAAAGAACATTGGACTCACGCTGGTAGATCGCGCGCGCCGCGGAGATCTGATCGGGAGTTTCACCTTCGGGCGGGTAAACGGCCATGCTGATGTTTTCAAGCTCGTGATGGCCGTCAGAGTAAGTGATATCACGCGACGCTTTCACGAGCAGCCACAGTCGACCTTCTTTGTTGGTGACGCGCTGTTCGTAACCCTCAATGACGCCCGTCACATCCTTTGACAGCTCCGGCTTCTCGGACTTCGCCTTAAACTTCTCGACATTCCGCAGCTTGAGATAAGAGATCGCGACAATCGTGATACCTGACAGGAGCAGCGTGATCGCGACGAGGCGCGTAATCATCGGCACCTTCGCGCGCAACCCAAGCCCAAACGCCCTTTTTCTAGTTACTTCCTGCATATCCGCGTTCATCCGCGTAAATCCGCGGCTAAGTTTTCCTCAAGTCCACGATATTCAACTGCATCCTAAAATCGCCATTCCAGGCACTGGTCTCGAGCGTGTAGGCGACTTCGATGCTGCCGTTAAACTGCGGCGTTTCCCCTTCAATACAATTCCACCAAACCGCTTCCAACGGCCGGTTCTGCGGTCCCGCCAGTCTCAACTTCAAATGCTTGCCCTTAATTACAGTCGGCTCCGACAAACAACGCAAATTCCTCGTCACGAAAACCGGACGCGGATTGCCCGCCCCGAAAGGCTCCAAAGCATCCAGCTCACGCGCAAACCCAAACGTCACCGTTTCGGGCGCCAGTTCAAGATCGATATGTACCCGCGGTTCGAGATCCTCCACCGTCAAACACGACGCCGCATGTTCATTCAAACGCCTTCGCAACTCTGAGATCCGATCGGCGCGTATCGCGATCCCCGCCGCGTGCGAGTGGCCGCCAAACTTTTCAAACAGATCCGCACACGCAGTCAATCCATTCAGAAGATGATACGCCTCGATGCTTCGTCCCGAGCCGTGGGCCATGTCTCCATCGACTGACAACACGACGCACGGTCGATTCAGGCGTTCCGCGATCTTCGACGCGGCTATCCCTATAACGCCGCGATGCCAGCCTTCGCCGGCGATCACCGCGACGTGACAGTCCTTCGGATCTTTCAACTCGGCGACAGCAAGATCGATGATCTGCTGTTGCACCGTCTTGCGTTCCTCATTACGAGCGTCGAGATGATTCGCGAGACGGCGCGCCTCTTCGGAATCGCGAGTATCAAAGAGCTCGACTACAGCGCGGGCCGCGTCCATGCGCCCGGCGGCGTTGATCCTTGGCCCAAGCCGGAACCCGAGATCGTATGCTGTCATGCCCTTGCCGTCTCCGCAACCGGCTACGTCGATCAACGCGCGCAAACCGGGATTTGCGACGCGGGCCAGGTCCTTCAGTCCGATAGCCACGATCGTGCGGTTTTCTCCAGTTAGCTTGGCGACGTCAGCGACTGTTCCGATCGCGACAACCTTCATAAACGCGGGCACTTGAGCGTCACGGCCGTGTTCTCGGAAAAGCGCGTGTACGAGTTTGAAAGCGACGCCGACGCCGGCGAGATTCTTGTCAGGATACGGGCAGCCGGCCTGGTTCGGATTGAGCACAGCGAAAGCAGGCGGCGCGCCTTCCTTCTCATCCGGCAGATGGTGATCGGTGATGATTACGTCGAGGCCGTGGTCGCGCGCCCAGTAAAGTGGCTCGTGCGCGCGAATGCCGCAGTCGATGCTGACGACGAGTTTGTAACCGTCAGCGACTGCCTTTTCCAGCGCCGCCTGCTGAATTCCATAACCTTCGGTAAAGCGATGTGGAATATGAAAGCCTGTATTTGCGCCGAGGAGTTTGAGCGCGCGGAGCAGCACGGCCGTTCCGGTAGTTCCATCAACGTCGTAGTCGCCGTAGACCAAGATCGGCTCACGCGTTTCGATTGCCCGTTGCAGGCGAGCAACGGCCTCCTTCATGCCGAGCATGGAATAAGGCTCGTGGAGTTGATCGTAAGTTGGCGAGAGGAAGACGCGCGCGGCGTGCTCGTCAGCGTAGCCACGATTTATTAGAAGAGCAGCCAGGATTGGTGAGACACCCAGAACGCGTGCCAGTGAGGCGGCCCTTTCGGCATCATGCTCACGCACGATCCAGCGTTTGGCTTTCATTCAATTATTCTTTGTGCCTTTTTGTGGCCCTATTCAGCGAACCATCCATTGGCATCGAGGAGTTTGACTCCGATGCGCCTGTTTCCGTCGATGTCGTCAATCCATGAGCCGTTAACTTCGGCGTCGAGCTTACCACCAAACGGCGGCACCAACTTTACCTGCGAACCGAGCGCAACATCAACGTCAACAAGAAGCGTTGCGCCGCCGCGGCTGATTTTAACGGCCTTCGCCTTCGCCGTAAAAGACTGGCCCGACGCATCCGTTCCCTCAACATTCAAATCAAACTCCACAGGAACTCGCGGGCTGCGCGGTCGCTGGGTCTCGTTCATTACAATCACATCCTTATACCGGGGTTGAACTTCAGAGGCGGGGCCCAGACAGTGTAACCGAATCCGTCTTCATCCGTGTAGATCCGTGGTTAAATATTTGCCGAAATATACCCCGCCGCCAGCGCCGCCAAAATCACTGCCCCAACAATTACCCGGTACACGATGAATACGCCCGTCGAGTGCGTCCGCAGATATCTCAACAAAAACCAGATCGACGCATAACCGACGACGCCCGAAACCACCGTGGCCACCGCCAGCGATCCGTAACTTCCCGCCGGCAACTTCTCCATCGCTTCCTTCAATTCGAGCAACCCGCTCGCGGCAATTGCCGGAATCGAGAGCAGGAACGAAAACCGCGCCGCAGTCTCACGAGTCTGGCCGGCAAACAAGCCACCCATGATCGTCGAACCCGATCGACTCGAACCCGGCATCAGCGCCAGCACCTGCGCAAACCCGACCGCAAGAGCGTCACCGACACCAAGCTGGTCCATGGCATGATCTCTCTTACCCACCAGCTCGGCGATCATCAGCAGGATCGCGACAACGATCATCATCGTCGCGATCACCCACAGGTTCTTCGTGAATGGTCCCTCGATCTGTTTCTTCAGCACGAGACCGATAGTGCCGACGGGTAATGAGCCGATGATCACAAGCCAGCCGAGCCATGCGTCTTTCGAG
>DATFDT010000381.1:0-16033 GCA_035251975.1 Pyrinomonadaceae bacterium
TTCTCAGTTGCGCAAATCGTCTAATGGAAACTTGAATCAAAAAATAGAACAAGTCAGGAAGAGGGGCTTGCCCCCGCTGTTGAAAAACCACAACACACTAATACACCACTACGTTCCGAAACTGATTTTTGTGTTTTTGCGCCTTTTTGTGGCTAAAATTGCTTCTTTTCCAGCATTGTCGTGAACGCGATCGCGCCCGGAAAAGCCTGCCTGACTTGTGCGGCTACCTTTTCACCACTCGCTGGTGAAACATGGACTGCGATGATCTGCTTGGGTTTGATGTGCTCGCGGACGAGTTTTTGTTCTTCGCTTCCGAGTAGGAACCAGTCAGGCAGGAACGCGATGTCGATGCCTTCTTTGTCGAGATTGAACTTCTCAAAGTTCTCAACCGACGTGTCAGCATCGCCGACGTGCAAAAGCTTCTTGCCGCCGAGTTTGATGATGTGGCCGAGATTCTGAATCTCGGCGTGGCGTCCGGTGCCGTGTCGCAGTCGAAGGATCTCGAAATCAATCCCCGCCACTCTCATCACAACGCGCTCCTTCCACGGCGGCGTCGCGGCGATCAAGCGCGATTTGATCGCCTGAAAGTCTTTAAAGTTTTTCTCGACTTCATCCACGACTTGCTGAGACGAGACCAGCACCGCTTTCGAGTTGTGCTGCAAATGTCGCCCAACCGCTTCCGGATGAAAGTGATCGAGATGCCGGTGCGAGACGAGTATTAGATCGATCTGATCAAATGGCGCTTTCGACGTCTCGATCTTCTCACGCTCCGCAGCCGGCAGAAACGCGTACTCTGGTCCATACTCGCGATGCAGTCCATCAATCAAAACCTGCTTACCCTCCGCTGAAATAAGCACGCCTTCATTCGCAATGTAAGTGATCTCGACAGTCGGCGGTTGAGACAGGGCTTCGGAGACCGAAGGAGTTACCGACGCCGAGGGACGATCTCTAACGAAATACACCACCGCGCTAATCGCGACGAGCAAGACCGCAAAACCCAGCCACAAACGTTTCATTACGACTTCCTTTCCACCGGTGTACTTGTTGGCGGGCGCGTGATGGTCCAACGACTGGACCATTCCCCGTGTGCGCGATGCCGAAGTCAGTTACGTCAACAACGTTTGGATGTCGCAGTCTGCCTGCGGCTTCCGCTTCACGTCGAAACCGCGCGACAAACTGATCGTGCGCCGAGAGTTGCGGATGAATGACTTTAACCGCCACGGTGCGCTTCGTGCCGAGATGCGTTGCGCGATAGACGGCGCCCATTCCTCCTTTTCCGAGGAGTTGTTCGATCTGATATTTGTTATCGAGTGTGTCCACGCGCGCGTCTAAAAATTTGCAGCTTTCACCAAAGTTTTATAGGCTCTTGCCGTTTACGACATGAAGATATCGCGACGTACATTATTACTTCTACTCGCATGCGGCGTCACCTCATATGCGCAGGAGTCACCAGGCGGGCTCGGCAAATTCGGCTCTTCAGTAATTGGCTCGCAAACTAAGCAAACGAAACAGGACGTAGCTTCACCAACTCCACCCGCGTCTGGTCCAGATTACGCGTCCTACAGTAAGAACCCTACATTCAAGAAGCTGCGCATCCTCGCGAAGCCGGATGCTGGATACACGGATGAAGCTCGCCGCAACAATATCAGCGGACAGGTCGTCCTTCGCGTAATGTTTGGGGAGACAGGTCAGGTCGATAATATTAGCGTCGTTAGAGGATTGCCGTTTGGCTTAACTGAGCGCGCCATTGCTGCTGCGCGACTAATTGAGTTTGAGCCGGCGGAGTTGGATGGCAAGAAAGTGTCTTACCCACTGGTAGTTGTATACAACTTCAGGCGTCACTGAAGCTCAACTTTCGAACTCTGAAGCGCGGCCAAAAGAACTCGACGACTCCAATCAACAACGCAGGCAAGTAGATCAGAGAGTTGATCACAAACATCTCATCGGGTGAGTCACCCAACCACGTTTCGTAAAGAAGCAAGCTGGCGATTGTTAAGTAAAAGATCGACAGCCGTGGTACGAAGCACAGAAAGAGAGCCAGCCAGCAGAAGTACCAGGAGAAATGCGGCGCGAACAACACTGTCGTCGCAGTCGCCAACGCCAGCGCGTGTTTCAGATAATCCTCACTTCGTCCTCGCAAAAGCACCCTAAGTCCGATCGCGCTCATAATCAGCATTACAGCGATCAGATAAGCGAGCGATGGCAACTCCAGGCCAAACACCTTATGCGCAAAGTTCAACGCATAGAACTGTTGACCGGTAAATAGTCCTCTTTCCTGTGTGTATCCAGGTAATGACCCGAAGACGGCTCTTGGACCAACGCTGATATAGGCGAGATAACCGGCCATGATCGTCGTCGCAAACACTGGCGCCATTCGCGAGCGTTTGAGCATTGCCGGAACGAGAACGATGGGAAAGAGTTTGACGAGTGTGGCGCAAGCGAGCGCGACGCCTGCACCGAGATCGGATTTTCTTTGCCACGCAAGAAACGCCAAAGCAATAAACGCGATGGAAATGGCGTCGAGATGCCCGCTGCCGGCAAACTCCCAAACGACGAGCGGGTGCCATGCGTACATCAGGAGAAGTTGTCGCGGCTTGCCGAGTAAGGTGAGCAACTGGGCCACGGCCCAGAATGTCACCAGCTCAAACAAGAGCATCGTCGCTTTCATCCATGTGATGCTCTCGCTGATTCTCGTCGTAAGGAAGAATACGACTTGAGCGACCGGCGGATAGATCGTGCGGGCCCAGTCTTTTCGGTTTATCTTCGGATAGATAGTTTCATCACGCAGATGGGCCAGCTCGGGCGCGGCGGGTATGTAGCGATAAGGGTTGATCCCCGCAGCCTGAACCCGCCCGTCCCAAACATATCGGTAGATGTCGTCAGATAAGTATGGTGGCGCGAAGAGTATGCTCAGCCGAAATACGATGGCGAATGCAATGGCGATGAGTAGCGTTGAGTTCGAAGAGCGAGCCCGAATGACGATCCATGCAGCGAGCAGATAGATCGCTGCTTGAACAAACGCGATCTTCATAAAAAAACTGATCCCGCTAACGCCACTCGCGCTTAGACCAGCCCGGTAAAGCACAACCGAAACACAGCCCAGCAGCAATAAGATGATGTCGAAAGCCTGACGCTTATAACTATTCATTACCGTCAGAGTTATCCCGGTGGCGCTTTCTCGATCTTGCCTTTGCATTTCTCGTCGAGTAATAGATGTTTGAATCTATGTTGAGCAGCTTCCATATTTCCTTCCTGGCAATTACCCCACGTGATTTAGCTTGCTTTACGAGGTAAACCAAAAGTTCGCGACGCCATCGAAGGAAATCAAACTGAGCTTTGCGATCTCCATCCAACGAATCAACCACGGTGACAACGAAGCTGCGATCCTTAACTTGTTGCATTTTCTCCTCCATCAGCAGGGCTAACTCCGTGATGGGCCAATCGTCCTTCAACTGAGGTTTGATCGCGAGCCACTTGCTGCGACATCGTGCCGCTTCATCGAGATTATCCCCTTCGAGTGCATGAAGCGTGCTGTACAAGTAACAATACGCATCAGTTCGGGTATTGCGCATTTCCGCGTTCAGATTGGAGAGTTTATTCAAAACTTTCTCACTCTCTTTCAACCAACGCTCTGAATCTGACGGGGCTGACTTTGCACAGAGGTCCACCAGTTGGAGGTAACTATCCGCTTGCACTATCAGGCTGTCGATCATACAGGTAGATTGACCGGGCGCCTTGCTCATAGCAGTGTGGGCGTCCGCTAAGGCCTCTTGTAGTTGCTCCCTGCGCTTTTCAAGCGGCCACGATTCCTGCTGCGAACCATAACTGCGAATCTTGGCTCGGTACACGAGCGAGTTGGCATACCAGCGGGCACTCTTACCCTCCACACGCTTTATCACCTTGTTGATTTCCCTCAGCGCTGCGTCGAACTGCCGTTTGTAGAGCAAAACAATAGAGAGCTCATACATAGCGCGGCTCTCATATGAAGGGTGATCTTCCCTAAAAATCGTAATCGCTTCTTTTAAGAGTTGCTCGGCTCGCTCGAGATTATCGCGTCTTTTTTCCGGCCGAGCGACATCGGAGAGATTACGCAGGATCGTACTTTCAATTAATTGAAGGTATGCCTTACTAATGGCGTCCTTCGTCTCATCGAGAAAAGCTGTGGCTGGAACGATGTTCTCCGCGAGAGCCGGGATCAACTCTCCGCGCGCGTAGTTGCTCCACGCCATGCCCCGGCCGAAAACCAGGCCCGAACGATGATGAAACATCATCATCTCATCTTTTCTTCGTTCACGAAGACGCTCGAGACTGGCATGCGACGGCTTTTTGCGACGACGGAGTTGGGTCTCTTTTTCGTCGTACATTTTCAGCCTTGCTTGATAACGGCGGTGAAAATAGGTAAGAGCGTCACCAAAGGCACGCATTGCCGCCGGGTGTTGGGAACGCTGTCGCAGGGCGCGGCCCAGGTTGTAATAACAGAGCGCGAGCGTGGAGTCGCTTCGAAATCCATGATCGCGCATCAATCTCTCTTTAATAATACGGACGCAGCGACGGAATTCATCTGCCGCCTTTTCATAATTCTCGCGGCTGTAATGATGGGCCTGGATGTAGGCCAGGTAAGCCCGAATCTTCTCCCGATACAAAGCACAATCACCAGCCGATAATTTTTTAGAGTGATCGAAGAGTTCGCTGGGGAGCCTTTCTATATCTGCGCGTGACAGGACCTTTCGAGCCTGATCTTTCAAATCAAAGATGTAATAGATCTCGGAAAGGTAAGCTCGAATCTTGAATAGCTCCGCGCGATCTTGTTTGGAACGTTGCGATCCAAATACGCGCGGTAAAAGGCGTTCCATGCGCTGTGCCGGTTCAAGCAGATCGTGCGGCGTGAATGAGCCGCGTTTCATGTTGGAGATCAGAGTGGTCTTTAAAGATTTATATTCACGTAACAGAGAACTACGCGTTGAGGCCTTTCGCTTCGTAGGTGAAGGTCTGCCAGTGCGTGGGGGTCGCATATAGTTTGGTTCTCCTGAATGAGGTGTTGGCGGAGCAAGATCACATCCCAATTATCGAAAAGGAGGTATTGCGCAAAATTTGTGAGTTTGGACAACACGTTTTTCCTCAAGGAATAGCTTTGACAACAATCGCCCCGGGCAGCTTAAGCTGCCCGCGCCAGGTCCAATCGATAAGGACCAAAACTGAAAAACAAACTAATGGAGGATAAGAAAATGAAAAACCAAAGGATACCAGCCGGAGAGAAAAACAACATCAGTGAAAAACAGTGTGTTTTTGAACCGCCAGCCAGCGTCGATGCGATTTCGCGATTTGCCAACTCAGTTGCCATTACGTCATTACCAGCAAAAGGTGGAGGATAATTTATGTCAGCTTCAGAATTCAACAACACGGACCAATTTAATTTCAACACGGACCGCGCCGCTAACGAACTCTCGCGCCGCAAGGGCAAAATAGTTAGCGACTTGCTTGCCGCCACACAAGCGAAGCGCAAAACTTTAGTCGCGCAACTGGACCAAATTTTGGTGGACTTTGGAGAACTCGCGCATCTCCACGGTCATGTCAGCACCTCGGAAGACATTTCTCGCCCCTTTGAATTTCCGGCCCACCGGAAGTTCTACGACGCTTATCGCCAAACAGAACTGGTCTGTTACCTCGTCTCACTGCTCTTACTAGCAGCACAAACTTGGCTAACCCTGTCCTTCGACTGGACCGTGAAAGTGGCGATTGTCGTAGCCGGCTTCCTGGTTGTTTGGAAGCTCTTTCCGGCTCTGCTTTTGACGGCGTTCGATCTGGATCAACGGCGGGAGGAGTCTGTCAAACCTGTCAAGATAACTTTCGTGATTGCGGCAGTTCCGGCGTTGGGCGGCCTATTCGCCTTCGCCATAACGCGCTCAATCGACGAAACCACGGGTACCTGGGTCGTGGTCTACAACAACGCGCTGGTAGCAGCCGAACTGGGCTTCGCGATTTGCGGAGCTTGCGCCCATGTCATGAAAAAGTTCTATGAGTGGTCGATTGTTTCCACGCGTTATTACACCAATTTAGAACAGGAACTCGAGACGGCCTCGACCAAAATCTCTGAGCTCAGAGGTATGCAACTGTTTACCCAGTCAACCGGTGGCTCATCGGAGGAGGACCATCATGAAATCCACTAATTGGTTGACTTTTCTGGCCGTTGCCATGATTGGGCTCATCGCCCTCGCCTGGTACGGTTGCACCCCTAAACCAAAAGCGGTTGCCGCTCCCGTTGCAGTTCCGGGGCGGCAACCAGCCCCAACTACGGCGCAGGAAAGTTCGCGATCGCTGATGGTGTGTGTTGATAAAACGCAAAGCGGTTCGGACGAGGCGTTACGCGAATTTGTTTCGATGCTCAAGGACGGCATCACTGCCTGCGATAACTTAAGCGAGATCATAGTCGTGGATGTCGGGCTCGATGGCAAAGGCGCGTGGAACGCTGCGGCGAAAAAGTTCCCTTTGCCGCCGAGGCCTGCCGGTGATTTAACAAGCGAACTGGCCCGGGTGAAAGAAGAAGTTCGCACGAAGTGTGGCGGCAGAGTCAATTGCGAACAGCATGAACTCGCTGCAGCAGAAGAAAAACTGAGAAGTAAAGCTGCCGAAGAGAATCACGCCTACCAACTCGCATTCAGTCAAGTGATCGACACCGTTGTGAAGGCGATCATGCAAAGCCCGCGAATTGAGCCGCATTGCACGAATCTGACCGAAATGGCCGAGCGTATCGTTCATACTCCGTCGACGCACGTAATCTGGTTAACTGACGGAGAGCACAATTGCAAAACGCCTTTAGTAGGCCAGCCTTTCCGCAACCGGGTTCTGTTGGGATTGCTGCCGCTCGCCAACGAAGCAGATGGAACGTATGGCAAGCGTTTGGCTCTGCTCCAGCAGACGTTTACCGGAGCTGATATCCAACCTGTCACCGCCATTAACGAGCAGGCGGTCATTGCCTTTCTCAAATCATGAAAAAAACTGTCTTAACATTACTGCTGGCCGGCATTCTGGCCTGGTGCTTTGGGCCATTCCTGCTGAATGAGCTGACGGCCGTTGGTCCGATTCTGAAAGAGTTCGGCAGCATCTTTACGCTGTTCAGCCTGATCTGGCGTGGCCCCGGTTTTTTCCTGCAGTTTTTGGTGGCGATTATTGTCTTTTGGTTTCTCTTGAAGGCGATAGGAATGTTGTTCAGCTTCGCGCTGCCAAAAAGCCAACGGTACGGTACTACCAAGTTTCTGCGACGCGTTCAGGGCTTTAGTGCTGAAATAATCCTGGTCCTGAGTGCCTTCCTGATGATTTGTTTCTGCGTTTTCGTCTTCACTGGCCGCTACGAAAGCTACGTTGAGCTCATCAGCGAATTGTGGCTGCCAATTCTGGTGGGTGCGATTGTTCTTTATCTGCCGGCGAACCGGTCGTTGAAACGCATGCTGGCCTGTGTGTACACGGCCTTTCTGCTGAGAGTGCTCGAACCCGGACGCTTCGGCGACGGCGGTTCGGCACGATTTGGCGGCCTGGTCGAGGAATGGTCAATGCGCTACAGCGTACGCCAAGCAGAACATGAGGACGCCTTATTCATTGGACGGTCGCTTTACGATCGTTTGCTGCACATCGGCAGCCGGGACGATCGGCACATGCTCACGATCGGTGGCACGAGAGGTGGCAAGGGAACTGCCGCAATCATTCCCAATCTTTTGCTTTGGAAAGGTTCGGCGCTCGTAATTGATCCCAAGGGGACCAACGCTGAAGTCACTGCGAAACGGCGCCAGGACATGGGCCAGCAAATCTATGTGATCGATCCATTCGAAGTGCTGGGAGCGGAGTTTTACCAGAGCCTGAACAAGAAAGGGCCGGATGCTTTCAACCCGCTGAAGGGCCTTGATATTAACTCGCTAACCATTCGTGAAGACTTGGGAGTGGTGGCTGACGCCCTGGTTGTTTCAGATACAGTCCATCGGGACCCTCACTGGGATGATGGAGCGCGGACGATTAGCAGTGGCCTGATGGCCCATCTACTCAGCGACGCGGAATATCAGAATCAGCGCTCTCTTACAACCCTGCGCGACTTGCTGGCGCTGCAACCGGAGGATTTGGATCGTCTTTGGGCGTCCATGTCGTTGAATCGCGAGGCTGGAGAATGGGCGCGGGACGCGGCGACGCGAATCATTCGAGGCATTCATACAGATGAGATACAGAACATTCTTTCCAATGTTGACAAGCACACTGAATGGCTCGGGAGCAAAGGTATCCGTAACGTGTTGACGAAAGCCCCGGAAGAGCCCGAGAACTCCAAATCGATTTTTGCAAAGTTGAAAGAAGAGCCAACTACGATTTACCTCGTGGTTCCGCCGAGATTCCTGGACATTCATCGCCGGTTCCTCCGGCTCGTGATCAACCTCGCGCTCAATGAAATGTCACGCAGCGAGAAGCAGGGGCATAAGGTGTTGATGATGCTCGATGAGTTTCAACAGCTCGGCAAGATGCCGGAGATCGTCAAGGCCTATCGTCTGCTGGCTGGATACAATTTTACGCTTTGGATTTTTGCACAGGATTGGGCCGGAATGACGGAGCTTTACGGTAACGAGGCCAATACATTTCTTTCCAACAGCCGGGCCATTCAGGTCTTTTCCTTGAACGATGCAGTCAGTCTCGAGTTGATCTCCAGGCAGATTGGTATGCGGTCAAAAAATGGAGGCCTCGGTGTAAGCGTGCCTCAGACTGCCGCGCTTCGGATGCCTGACGAGGTTAGTAAAGAAATAGCTCGCCAGGGTGGCAAACAGTATCTCCTGCGAGCCGGCGCCGCTCCTTTAGTGTTGGAGAAAGTTATGTATTACGAAGACAATGATAGTTACTTCGCCAGACTTCTATCTCCGAAGCAAAGATTTTGGCGGCCTGAATCAATGGAAACACGTACCACGCTGATGAATCCTTTCGGAAATGTGCGTGAGACGTTAATGCACCTGCTTTATCCCTTCAGAGGTCTTTATGCGATTGACCCTGACTATCAAGGAGTAAGAAACAAATGAACGACTGGAATCCACCTGGCGCGCCAGATGTCTCGGAGCATTTCAACAAAGCCGCCAGTCAAACCAACGAGCAAACGGAAGCAGAAAGAACACCGGACATCGCAACGATCTATGAGCAGAGCCGGCTTGAAGAACAACGTGATGCTCTCGTGCTCGAACAACACCATACGATCGAGGGAACAACTGAGCACGTTGTCAACGAGCAGGTTTACGATCAACTTGAAGAGAGGATTAACTATATTCGCCGGCGCCGCGAGGCGGCGCAACAGAAGTTTCGCAATAACTTTCGGAATAGCACCAGTCGTCGTTAGTCTTTCTGTCACCGAGTCATGCTCCATTGTGGTACTGACCGTGTCCAAACACTGACTCTTTGAGGCAAAGCATCAGTGGGTGAACTCGATCTCGAAGCGGGCGGCCATGCGGTAGAGGGTTTTGCGGTTGATGCCGAGGATTTCGGCGGTGCGCTTGCGGTTGTTGCCGGTGGCGTCTAAAACCAAGAGGATGTAGCGCCGCTCGATCTCGTCGAGATTTGGTAAGCCTGAAAAAAGCTCGTCGAGATCGTCTGACGTGAGCGGCGGTGTGTCGTGTGATGGTTGGCAACGAATGCGCGCCGGCAGATCGTCGACGGTCATAACGCCACCTTGGTTCAGCGTTACCGCGCGCTCGATCACGTTTTCCAGTTCACGCACGTTGCCGGGCCACGAATAAGCAGTCAGGCAATGCATGGTCTTCTGGTCCAACGCAATCGAGGACATTGGTCCAGGCGCGTGTTTACGCAGAAAGTGCGCGACGAGGAGCGGAATGTCTTCGCGTCGCTGTCGCAACGGCGGCAGGTGCAACTGAATAACGTTCAAACGGTAGAGTAAGTCGCCTCTAAAAGCACCGGTAGCGGAAAGCTTCTCCAGATCGGAATTACTCGCCGCAATCACGCGCGCCCCGACTTTGATCGGCTCCGTTCCACCAACCGGAACCACCTCGCGCTCCTGCAACACGCGCAGTAACTTAACCTGCAAGGCGGCACTCGTCTCGCTAATCTCGTCGAGAAACACCGTGCCTTCGGCTGCCTGCTCGAAGATCCCGCGCTTGTTCGCAATCGCGCCCGTGAATGAACCCTTCACGTGTCCAAACAACTCCGACTCGAGTAACGTTTCCGTCAACGCGCCGCAATTCACTGCGACAAAGCGTTCAGTCGATCTTGTACCGTGGTTGTGAATCGCGCGCGCCACGAGCTCTTTGCCTGTTCCAGACTCACCACTGATCAGCACTGCGGCGCGCGAGTCTGAAACTCGCGCGATCATCTTGTAGATCTCAAGCATCGGCGGTGTGCGTCCGATCAATCCGGAACTACCCTCTTCGTCATCGAGCTCAGATTTCACTTGCTTACCCGTTCCGTTTGCGAGTGCGCGTCGCACAATCGCGACCAGCTCGTCGATATTGAACGGCTTGCTGATGTAATCAAACGCTCCTTCTTTAACCGCTCTGATAGCCGTATCGATCGATCCAAACGCCGTCATCAGCACGACGGGAATCGACGGATACTCACGTCGGACTCTCTCCAGCAACGACAGTCCATCGAGCGGAGTCTTCATGCGAATGTCACTGAGCAGCAGATCCGGTGGTTGCTGGGCCACGACCTCGAGCGCCGCTTCGCCGCTATTTGCGAAAACAGCACCGAAACCCTCGCGTGCAAACACTTCGCAGAGCAGCTCGCACGTGACCGCATCATCGTCGACGGTCAGAATCTGCGGGATCTTACGCGGCATCCAACCTCACCTCAGCAAATTCCGGCGCCAAAGACTTAACCTCCACCGCCGGCAGGACCACTCGAAACTCGGCGCCCTTCTCGACTTCAAACGTGCAGTCGATCCGGCCGCCATGTTCGAGAACGATCTCGCGGGCAATTGCGAGACCGAGGCCGCTGCCGGATTGTTTGGTGGTCCACATCGGCTCGAACAAATGATTCTTCGCCTCGTCGCAGATGCCTGTGCCTGTGTCTATCAACCGCACCTCGATCGTTTTCGACGCCGCGACGTAATTCGTAACAAACTTCATCTCACCACCTTCCGGCATCGCTTCGAGACTGTTGTTTACGAGATTGAGAAACACCTGGTGCAGACTTTCGCGATCCGCAAGCGCCGGCGGCAAACCCTCGTCAAGCTGTTGCGACACCCGAATGTTGTGCGATTCGAAAATCGGCGCGACCAGCAACAACAGCTCTTCAACGATCAGATTGATATCGGTAGGTTGCGGCTCGATCGGCCGCCGGTGCGTGCGCTCGAGCAAACTCTTCACCGACTGGACGATCGAGGCGAGTTGCGCGTTGATGATCTTCAGTCGTCGTTGCGTGTCGCCACAGCTCGGGTGATTTCGCGCGAGCAATTGCAGGTGTCCGTTGATGGCGTTCAGCGGTGTGCCGATCTCATGTGCGAGTGAAGCAGTCACCTGGCCGATTGCAGCCATCCGCTCAGCATGGGAGAGACGCTGTTGCGTACGGATCAGATTTCCGTTAGCAGCGCGCAATTCGGTAGTGGCGAGATGAACTTTCTTCACCAGCTCGTTATTCAAACTGCCAATCTGGCTCAACAACTCTTCGCGCTCTCGCGATCTGGACGCAATGTCGACCATCATCTGATTAAAGTTACCGGCAATCTCTCCCAGCTCATCATCGCGATGCACGGTGGCGCGCGCGGAAAGATCGCCGTTGCGAGCGTGAGTCATCGTAAGGACGATGTCTTTCACAGGTTTGCGGAAAAAGTAAACGAAGAGGAGATACAGCAGGAGCACCGACGCGATCACTGCGCCAAACAATACGAGGTTGTACTCGCGATGAAGACTACTGACCAGATTGTAATGATAACTCTTGACGACGAGCGCCTTGATGAAGCCCGTGTGTTGACCATTGCTGATCGGAGTTGTGATCAGCCAGTACACGCCGTCGTTGCGATTGATCTGAGATGACGTCGCGACGGTGGTTATCGCAGGTCGGCTGTCGTCCCAGGCGGAGAGAAGATTCGCGGTGCCTGAAGCAGTCGTGGCGATCAAGCGCGGGACAGTTTGTTGGTTCTCGTAGACGTCGATCTGTCGGAAGTCGGGCCGCGAGCTGACGACCAGTTGCATCTCCTGTTGGAGATCTTCGAGGTTTGTAAAGTAATCGTACTGTGCGATCCGGTTACCAAGCGCGATCGTCTGGCTGACGGCGTTGTCGTAATGGTCCTTCTCGATCAGCGATCGGATTCTGCCGCTGTGGAGGTACGATGAAGCTAGCAGGATCAACGACATCGAACCCGCCACAAGCAGCAGAATCTTTTGCTGTAGGTTAACCCTCAACCGCATGCCTGCACGTGCACAGCAATTTCTGTGCAACGCCGGAGGCGTTCGCTAATTTCAGCCCAGGGGTTCTCGCAAGCTCGAACCCTGGGATCTGATAAAGCAACAAACAACCCTGAAAGGGTTTGTCTTAAAGCGAACCCTTTCAGGGTTAGAACGCGTTTAATGTGATGGTCCCCAGGGTTCTCGCAAGCTCGAATCCCGGGATCTGATAAAAAGCAACAAACCGAACCCTGGGCTGAAATCAGCGAACGCCTTCGGCGTTGCTTTGTGGCTATTTAGGACCGGGAAGCAAAAGAGCCACAGTAGTTATTCGTAGCGCTCGATCATGCGGTAGAGGGTGCGTCGATCGATGCCGAGGATTTCGGCGGCGCGCGTGCGATTGCCGCCGGCGATTTCGAGGATGTAGAGCAGGTAGCGGCGTTCGAGCTCGTCGAGCGCGGGCAGATCTTCGAAGAGTGCTGACAACGGCGCGCGCGCGGCGGTGCGCACCTGCGCTGACTGAAGTTTTTCCGGCAGATCTTCCGGAGCGATAGCGTGACCGCGCGCGTGCAACACCGCGTATTCGATCGCCGACTCGAGCTCGCGTACATTCCCGGGCCAGTTGTAAGCCACCAGCGTCCTGATCGTCTCTTCCGAAAGAGTTAACTGCTTGTGACCTTCTCGATCGAGCACGGTGGCGAGGAAACGCTCAGCTAACAACGGAATGTCTGTGCGGCGTTCCTTCAGCGCGGGCACTCGCAGTGTCACTACACTCAGCCGGTAATAAAGATCCTCGCGAAACTTTCCAGCCTTCACTTCCTGTTCGAGGTTGCGGTTTGTCGCAGCGAGAATACGAGCATCTACTTGCGTCGTGCGCGATGCGCCAACACGTCTAATCTCACCTTCCTGCAACGCGCGCAACAGTTTTACTTGAAACGAGGGACTCGTCTCACCAACCTCGTCGAGAAAGAGCGTTCCACCCGCAGCTTCTTCCCAAAGCCCTTTGCGATCGCCGATAGCGCCCGTGAATGATCCGCGAACGTGACCAAACAACTCTGCCTCCAAAAGCGTCTCAGTCAGCGCGCCGCAGTTTATGGCGACGAACGATCCACCGGAACGTGTGCTGTGTTGATGAATCGATCGCGCGACTAATTCCTTTCCGGCGCCTGACTCACCTGCGATCAGAATCGTCGAGCGAGTCGGCGCCACGCGCGCGATCTCTTTATAGAGCCCGATCATCACGGGAGAGCGCCCGAGCAATCCGCCCTGTTCGTAAGGGCCGGAAAGCTGCTCGGCGCGCCGCTCAGCGCCGCTATTTCGGTCCTGCTCAAGGGCCCTGCGTGCAATCGCCACAACTTCCTGGACCTTGAACGGTTTGGAGATGAAATCCCAGGCGCCCTCCCGCGCCGCCTCGACGGCGGAGTCGAGCGTGCCGAACCCCGTTACCAAAATCACTGGACACTGGGCGCGCAAATCTCGCAACAGGTCCAATCCCGATTGATGCGCTTCGAGATTGATGTCGCTGACGACCAGATCGATCTTCTCTTTCTCCGCGACACTGAAAGCCTGCGTCGGACTGAGCGCGGTGTCGACGTGCCAACCTTCCGCGCAGAAGATCTCGCGCAGCAGCTCACATGAATCACGATCGTCATCGACAACAAGAATGTGTTTCATCGACCCACACCTAACTCGAGCTCAGGCTCTTCGACAATTGCCGGTACGTCATTCGGTATCGCCGCGAAAGTCAGACGAAAGCGAGTGCCTTTCCCGATCTCACTTTCAACTTCGACTCGACCGCCATGCTCAGAAACGATTTGACTGACGATCACGAGGCCGAGCCCGGTGCCGTGACCGCGATCTTTCGTCGTGTAAAGCGGATCAAAAATGTGACTCATCACTTCGGGTGTCATTCCGAATCCGGTATCGATGAAATCAACGGCGACTCGTTGCACTTTGCCCAGCTTGCCTTCGCTCGACGTGTGAACCTGAATCTCGCCGCCGTCAGCCATCGCATCGAGACTGTTGTTGATAAGGTTCAAAAACAGTTGCTGCAAACGATCTGAAGAACCCGCCATGAGGGGAAGATTGTCAGCGAATGTTTCGACGAGGCGGATGTTGCGTTTGTCCAACGCGGGCGCCATGGCGTCGCACAGTTTGCGCAACATTGAATTGAGATCGAGTGGCGCGAGCTCAGTTTCGAATCTCGTCTTGTCGAGCATGCGACGCACGATTCTTTCAATCCGTTCAATCTGAGCACTAATCGTTCTTATCCGCGCCTCTGCATCGTGCGGATCGCGATCGAGATCGGATTTGAGCAACTGGACGTGACCGCTGATCAGATTGAGCGGCGTGCCGACTTCGTGCGCAAAGTGAGCGGCTGTCTGGCCTGCGGCAGCGAGGCGGCCGAGCTCGTTCATGCGACGGTTCGTGCGCCAGAGTTCGAGGTTTGTTTCCTGAAGTTGTTGATTTCGTTTTTCGAGCTCCATCGTGGCGTCGCGAACGCGATCGCGAAGTATGCCGCGCTCGGTTTCGAGTTTTGTCGTCAACTGCAATTGCCGGAACAGGTAATACGTGCCCAGCATGATCAATGCAATTACGATCAGAGACATCCAAATGACGCTTTTTAAATAACGAAACGCTACCGCCCAGATACTGTCGAAGCGCTGCACGATCTCGACGGCGCCGCTTGCTCGACCCTTCTCGAAAGTGATTGCAAAAGCGCGATACAACGACTGGTTTGAGACATGCGTTGGACCAGGACCACCACCACGCAGCACGCTTTTCGTATCTTCAGGTATCGGTGAGGCCGGCGCGCTTCCGTTTGCCGCGGCCTCTTCGACGAAGTCGCCCTGCGTAAGTTTCCAAACACGTACGCTCATGATGTTGGGGCGTGTGCCTTTGATCAGGTTTGCGGCGCGTGTGAGCGTTTCCGGATCGCGCGCGCCCATGTCGCTGATGTGTTGCGCCAGATCGCGCGCCTGAATCTCGGCGAGCGTTTGGTCGTCGGTGCGCTCGATGTTGGCGATCGCCGCGCTCGTGACGGCGAGCGCCGCATATTCGATCACAAAAAGCACAAAGAAGACCACAAAGAACACAAAACGTTTCACTAATATCTTATTGCGCCTTTTGTTGGTCCTCGTCACCATTACCCACTAACAATGCACAAATCACTCCACTAATTCTTTCAGCTTTTTGTGCTTCTTTGTGGTCATCTACGGTGTGGCGGGTTTGCTGTTCAGGGCAAGAGTGTCACAGCCCCAGTGATCCTTTTTGGCCCCAATTTAACGATTTGTCGCTGGCATGGTCGTTGCGATTTGGCAGGAAGAACTTTCGGGAAAGGAAAATTGATCATGAAAACAGTCGTTTCATTTTTGCTGGGGGCCGTTATGTTGTTTGGTGCGGCGACCTTCGGTTTGCAGTCGGCCACGGCGAATGCCAAAGACAAGCACGATAAGAATTACTGGAAGCATCATCATCGTCACCACCGCCATCACCGTCACCGCAAAAACCACTTGAGCTACTAACGGGCCGAGGGGCATATGCAAGTACCGCAAGCGAAACTTGATTCGTGGGTCCGTCGGTACGGGACAAACTCCAACTCGTACGTGTTGCTCGAGGGACCAAAATCCTATTTCACGTCGCCCAGGGTGGATGGATTTCTCGCTTATCAGGTTAGCGGCGGT
>DATFDT010000382.1:0-8544 GCA_035251975.1 Pyrinomonadaceae bacterium
AAGGCAAAAAGATCTCGGCTCCGCGGAAGTCTTCTGGCGTCGCACGCTCAAGGATGTGACCACCGCTACAGCTTTTTCGGTTGAAGCTTCGCACAAGCGTGAAGGAACCGAATCTTACGGCGAGCAACGACTCACACTCTCGCTCGATGCATCCACTTCGCTACGGCAACTCGCGCGACAGCACGGACTGACACTCAACATCCTGACTCAGGGAGCCTGGGCGCTGTTGCTGAGTCGGTACACAGGAGAACGTCAGGTTGTTTTCGGTAACACGGTGAGTGGCCGAGCCATCGACCTGGCTGGTGTCGAGGAGATGGTTGGAGTCTTCATCAACACTCTGCCGGTGCGCGTCGATGTAAACGAGTCTGAAGAAGTGTTGAGCTGGCTAAAGCGCCTGCAGGCGGAGCAGGCGGAGGCGCGGCAGTACGAGTACACGCCTGTTGCCGAGGTCCAAAAGTGGAGCGGAACAGGAAAAGGTGTGCCCCTGTTCGAAAGCATTCTGGTCTTCGGCAATCAGCCTGACCAGGGCGATGGTCCATGGGCCTTTGCGGACCGGTCGTTACAACGAACCGGCTATCCGATTCAGATCTTATTTGAGCCGGGCGAGAAGCTGTCGCTAAGACTCACTTACCAAACTCATCTTTTCGACGAGGCCAGTATCGAACGGCTGCTCAGTCATTACCAAACCGTTCTTGAAGATCTGCTGGGCCAGCCACGGCAGCGTCTGGCCCAACTCTCTATTCTCAGCGATCAGGAACGGCGCGAGCTTCTTTTCAACTTCAACGACACGGAGACGCGTTTTCCGCTCGATCGTTGTTTCCATGAGCTCTTTGAAGAGCAGGTGAAGCAAACGCCGGATGCGCCGGCTGCCGTCTGTGGCAATGAAGAAGTCAGCTACGCGGAATTGAATGCGAGAGCTAACGGCGTCGCGATGTTTCTCGCGGAACGTGGAGTTGGACCTGACGTCTTGGTGGCGCTGCTCGCGGATCGCGGCATTGCATTTCTTACGAGTGTACTTGGCATCCTGAAGGCAGGAGGTGCTTATCTACCACTCGACCCGCAACATCCGGCACGGCGAATTTCTGAAGTGCTGAAACAGAGCCGTGTCTCGCTGGTCCTGTCAGCGCCCGAGTTCGCGTCTACAGTTGCGGCTGCTATCGATCACGAAAGCCAACCGCAAGTGATCCTGCTGGACGAGGCATTTGCCTCAGGCTCGATTGCTGAAAACCTCTCTTCCCGTAGTGGACGAGGCAATCTCGCCTATGTGATTTACACCTCCGGATCCACGGGACAGCCTAAGGGAGCAATGGTTGAACAGGCGGGAATGTTGAACCACCTGTACGCGAAGATCACGGACCTGGACCTCACGCCGGCGGACACAGTGGCGCAAACAGCGTCACAGTGTTTCGACATCTCTGTCTGGCAGTTCTTCGCTGCGTTGCTCACCGGCGGGTGTACACACATCTTCAGCGATGAGATCGTCCGCGATCCATCACAAATGCTCGCGCGCCTGAACGACAGTGGCGTCTCCGTGCTCGAAACAGTTCCCTCGCTGTTACGAATGATGGTTGACGAAGCGGAAAGTAATAAAGCCACCTCTTCACCGATGGCTGGATTGCGCTGGATGATTCCGACCGGCGAAGCGCTACCACCGGCATTGTGCCGGCGCTGGTTTGACTCTCACCCGCAAGTCCCGATGCTTAACGCTTATGGCCCAACCGAGTGCTCGGACGATGTATCTCACTATCTCATTCGTAACGCACCACCTGAAGATACAGTGAACATGCCGATTGGCAGGCCCATCGCGAACATACGCCTTTACATTCTGCGCGAATGGCTGCAACCCGTTCCCGTTGGTTTGAGTGGAGAGCTGTACGTAGGAGGCGTTGGCGTGGGGCGCGGCTACCTGAACGATCCGGCGCGGACTGCGGAGGTTTTTGTTCCCGATCCATACTCGGGGGAACCGGGTGCCCGGCTTTACAAGACGGGAGACCGGGCGCGTCACCTGGCTGATCACAATATAGAGTTCATGGGCCGTGTAGATACGCAAGTCAAAGTTCGCGGCTTCCGCATCGAGTTAGGTGATATCGAGTTTGCACTGAGCCAGCATTCTGACGTTGGTGAGGTAGTGGTTATCGTCAGGGAAGAACAGCCGGGCGATAAACGTTTGGTCGCATACCTGACGCCGCGGCAAGAGAAATTACCGTCAGTGGACGAGTTAGAGAAATACCTGCACGAGCGACTGCCCGATTACATGAAACCGGCAGCCTTCGTCCCGCTCAAAGCGATGCCACTGACTCCGAACGGCAAAATTGATCGGCGCAGGCTACCGGCTGTTCAGTACACCGAACACACGCGAGACGAAGCCTTCACGCTCCCGCGTAATCCGGTGGAACAAGCGTTGGCAGGTGTCTGGTCGGAAGTTTTGGGCGTCAAGAGCATTGGCGTCCGCGATAACTTTTTCAGATTGGGTGGCGACTCGATCCTCAGCATCCAGGTAGTGGCGAAGGCCAAGCAGGCCGGGCTGCGTCTCTCGCCCGCGCAACTGTTCAGTCATCAGACCATCGCCGAACTGGCCGAGGTCGCGGTGACGATAACTGAAGGCGAGGTTGCAGACACCTCGTCGCCCACCATCGCGACGCTCACGCCGATCCAGGAATGGTTCTTTGAACAGGATTACCCCACACCACACCACTGGAACCAATCGGTTTTGCTGCAATCACGAGAACCGATTGTTTCGGGGTTAATGAAACGGGCGGTAGAAGCGTTGATTTCTCATCACGACGCACTGCGACTTCGTTTCGTTCAGGGAGCTGACAGATGGGAACAGCGCGTCGATACCAACGTGACCAACATGCTAGGACCGTTCACGTCTATGGACCTTTCATCCGAAACCGAGCAGCTTGAAACGCTGCAACAGGAGATAGCAGGACTGCAGTCCAGTCTTAACTTCACACATGGACCACTCTTGCGCGTGGGCCATTTTAGTCTTGGTGAGGCTATACCTCGAGAGTCGGAAAAGGCTGCGCACCCACCCGCTACCGCAGGTGGTACTGACTGTGTCCATCAGCGGAACCTGACTTTTGCGGCACAGCCTCTCGGTGAGAAACATCACGATCGGCTGTTGATTACGGTTCATCATTTGGTAGTTGACGGCGTGTCGTGGCGAATCCTGCTGGAAGATTTACAAACCGCTTACCAGCAACTGGTACGCGGCGAAGAAGTCACCCTGCCGTCGCGAACGACGTCCTACACGCGCTGGGCCACTCGTCTGGCTGAGTATGCCCAGTCAGACGAGGTGCGTGCCGAAGCTGCCTATTGGACCAGTCTGGTAGAGCAGACTCACGAGCCATTGCCCCGTGATTATGCAACCGGTGAGAACACCGTGAGCTCTACGAGGCTCTTGTCCGTGGAACTCAGCGAGGATGAAACCCAAAGCCTGCTACGCAACGTGTTCGGCGTTTCACGTACGGGCATAATCGATGTGCTACTCGCAGCTTTGCTGAAAACAATCGCGCAATGGACTGGGGGAAACTCGTTGTTCGCTTATCTCGAAGGCCACGGTCGCGAAGAGATTGGCGGCGGCGTGGACGTCTCGCGCACGGTCGGCTGGTTTACAACTTTATATCCCCTGCACCTGCACGCGCCCAGTGTTGATGACGTTGCGCTCTTAACGTCGGTTAAAGAGCAGTTGCGGCGGCTACCAAATAAAGGCCTCGGCTACGGACTGCTGCGTTACCTGAGCCAAAACACTGAGACAGCGGCGCGATTGCGCTCAGCTCCGGAACCCGAGATCAGTTTCAATTACCTGGGACAGTTCGATCAAACAATATCCAGCACGTCCGGCTTAACGCCCGCACCGGAATCAGCAGGCCCGCTCCGAAGCCAGGAAGGACTGCGCGGATCTTTGCTGGATATCACCTCGCTTGTAACCAACGGAAGACTGCGCATCGATTGGCACTTCAGTGAAAACCTGCATCGCACAGAAACAATTGAGAGGTTGGCCCAAGACTATATCGTCGCGCTGAAAGACTTAATCACCCTTTCGGGCGGTGGCTACACGCTCGACGATTTCCCGCATGCCTCACTAAGCCGGGACGAGTTGGACGGGCTGCTGCAGACGCAGGACGCAGTCGAAGATATCTACCGGTTATCACCTTTGCAGCAAGGAATACTCTTCGATCTTCGTTTCACACCGCAGTCGGGCGCTTATGCGATGCAACTCACGCAGACGTTGAAAGGCCGCCTGAACGCCAGCGCTCTCAAGCAAGCACTACAGCAGGTTGTCAAGCGGCACTCTATTCTTCGGACTTCCTTTCACTGGGAAGGATTGGACGAGGCCGTGCAAGTGGTCCACCGGCGAGCACAGCTCGAGGTTGTAGAGCTCGACTACACAGAAAAGACGGAGCGCATAGAAGACTATCTACAAGCCGACCGGCAACGCAGCTTCGATCTATCCAAAGCGCCCCTCATGCGAGCGGCGTTATTGCGCACGGCTGAAGATAGTCATGAGTTTGTTTGGAGCTGGCACCATTTAATTCTCGACGGCTGGTCGTTCTCGATACTGCTGAAAGAGATCATCACCATCTACAACAATCTCTGCGATGAGCGAGTTGCGCCACTGCGCCCGGCGCGCCAGTACGTCGACTATATCAACTGGCTTGAGCAGCAAGAGCTTTCGGAAGCTGAATCGTACTGGCGTGGCGTCTTGCGCGGCATTTTCCGCACCACTGTGCTCGCGCAGCATTCTGGTGGCGATACGCTTCAGGTTGAGAAAAGCCGCGAGCTTTCTTTGGAGACGAGTGGCTCGATGCAGCAACTCGCGCACAACTACGGACTGACACTTAACACCCTGGCCCAGGGAGCATGGGCGCTGCTGTTGAGTCGCTACACAGGAGAACGCCGCGTTGTTTTCGGCAGTCCAGTCAGTGGACGAGGTATCGATCTGGCTGGAGTCGAGGAGATGGTTGGAGTGTTCATCAACACTCTGCCGGTGCGCGTGGACGTAGACGAATCCGAGGAAGTGCTGAGTTGGCTAAAACGTCTGCAGGCGGAGCAGGCTGAGGCGCGGCAGTATGAGTACACGCCATTGACCGACGTGCAACGGTGGAGTGACACGGAAAAAGGTATGCCGTTATTCGAAAGTCTCCTCGTGTTTAAGAACACCTTCACGGGAAAATTGATCGAAGGTCCAAAAGGCGGTATCGAGATAACAAATGCACGAGCCGAACATAAAACGTCGTTGCCGCTGCGATTAGAGGCAGAGCCGGGCGAGCGATTTGTTTTCAGGATGGTTTATGACACGGGGAAATTCAGCGACATGTTCATCGAGCAGATTCTTCAACATCTCGATAGATTGATGGCCGGCATGGTCTCTAACCCGCACCAGCCCTTATCTGAGTTGTCGTTGATGACTGAAAAAGAACAACAGCAGCAACAGGCGTTCACTGATTTGGCCAGTTTGGAAAAAGAGTAACTTTCCCAAAAGCATAAAGATCCTGGATACAACTGTAGGGGCGGCCCTCTGTGGCCGCCCGTTGGCCAAAACCCAAGCGCTTACTCCTGAAACGGGTGGCCACGGAGGGCCACCCCTACAGTTACGCCCTGGAAATCTGACTTTGTTGGAGTAGGCAAAGCCAAAAGAAGAATGAAGAAAATTCTAATCACAGGTGGCGGTGGATTTATCGGCAGTGCGCTGCTGAAACACCTTGCGCGCGATCACAGTTGCATTTGCTTTGGACATGGTCGTAACTATGCCGAGTTGCGCGCATCGATCGGCGGCGATGTCGAGTTCATCGAAGGAGATTTGAGCGACGCGAAACTTCTCAGCGAAGTGGTTGGTGCTTCGCAGGCGGTGATACACGTCGCGGGCAGTGGCGGCGAAGTGCCGTGTCTCTCCGATCCGGTGACTGCGGTATTGACTCACGTTCAGGGGACGCACCGGCTCTTGCAGGAAGTTCAACGTCACGGGATCGAGAGCTTCATCTTTGCTTCAACGATAGCGGTCTATGGAACCTATAAAGCGCGAGCGATGCCGCTCAAAGAAGATATGGATCCCCGTCCCGATGATTTTTACGCCGCTCTCAAAGCTACGGCCGAACAGTTGTTGATAGCTGCCGGGCACGCGCAGATTCTGAGACTGGCGAACGTCTACGGTTACGGCACCGGCCTTCATTTGCGATCGAGCGGCGTCATCGGCAGGTTTGTCGAAGCGGCACTGAACGACGAGCCGTTACAGATTTACGGCGATGGCAGTCAGAGCATCGATTACGTTCACATCGATGATGTGTGTACCGCCTTCGAAGCCGCGCTGAAACGACCTGGCGAACAATTCGTCTACAACATTGGTGGTGGTCAACCTGCCACGATCAAGAGTCTGGCTGAGCTGACCGTTCGCCTCGCTGTTAAATTCAAACACCGGCCGGGAGTATTGTATGCCGAGGCTCCCGCGAACAAGATTTGGCCTGACCGATGGCTTTCCATAGCGAAAGCAGAAGCGGAGCTAGGGTGGAGTCCGCGCGTCGGGTTACAGGCCGGGATTCACGAACTGCTGGAGCACTCTTCACCGCGCCCCAGATCGGAAGGAGCATCTGTTTGAAAGCACAATTAATGAGAGTGATTACGGGTGCGCGTCCCTTCTTCCATGAAGCAGACATACCCGAGATGCTTAGCCGGATCGAGGAAGTACTGCGTGGCGGCCGGCTCATCTTCGGAAACAACACGCGCGAATTCGAGGAGAACTTTCGCAATTACGTCGGCACTGCCCATGCTGTCTCAGTGAACTCCTGTACCACAGCGCTCGAGATCGCTCTTCGCTTCTATCAATTGTCCGGCCGTGAAGTAATCGTGCCGACGAATACTTTCGCCTCGGACGTGAAGGCGATCATGTATGCCGGCGGCACTCCGGTTCTTGCCGACATGGATGTCCGCACGTTCGGCCTCGATATCGAAGATGCTTTACGCCGGATCAACTCCCGGACGGCGGGCATCATTGCGGTTCACATCGGCGGATTGATCGACCCGCAGTTTGATCGATTGCGTCAACTCTGTCGTGAGCGTGGTCTATTCCTTATCGAGGATGTTTCTCATGCGCATGGAGCGATGTTAGATGGAAGAAAGGCCGGCAGTCTCGCCGACGTCGCGTGTGTCTCCTTTTATCCAACGAAGGTTATGACAACTGGGACCGGCGGCATGATCACAACTGATAACGCCGAACTCGCCGATTACGCCCGTTCGCTGCGGCACCACGGCCAGGGCGAGGGCGGCCTCGAAGACATCATCAATTTAGGCAACGACTGGTGCATGGACGAGTTGAGCGCCGTCCTCGGCATTTACCAGTTGAAGCGTTTGGGCCAAAACGTCGAACACCGCCGGCAAGTGGTCGAGTGGTATCGCGAGGAACTTTCCGGCGACTCGTGGATAACGATTCCGAGTTATCCTGCAAACGTTTATCACGCTTACTACAAATTGCCGGTTCTGCTCGAAGCCGGAATTGACAAGAATCGTCTACGCTACATTCTTCAGGATGAATACCGGATCGAGATCGGATCGCTCTACGATCCGCCGTGTCACCTTCAGCCGGTATTTCAAAAACACCTCGGCTGTCACCACGGAATGTTTCCCATAGCTGAAGAGATCCTTTCGCGGCAGACGTGTCTTCCGATGCATGCAACAGTCACGCGTGAAGATGTCGCAACTGTTGCTTCAGTGCTTCGGCAGGTGGTTGCTCGTTGTCGAGGTTAACAATGCTCGTTGCGATCCATCAGCCCGAATATCTGCCCTGGCTGGGATACTTCGAAAAGATGTTACGAGCCGACGTTTTTGTCTTGCTGGATAACGTGCAGTTTTCGAAAGGAGATTTTCATAATCGCACTCGGATTAAAGGTACTGCCGGCGTTCAATGGTTGAGCGTCCCGGTTCACGGTTCGATATCCGCGAAGATTAATGAGGTCAGGGTCGCGGGTCACAAATGGGAAATGAAGCACTGGCATTCGCTCGTTAGCTGCTATTCGAGGGCGCCGTTTTTCGAAAATTTGAAAGATGTGTTTGAAGGGTTTTACCGGCAGAGTGCGGAGCGGCTGTTTGACTACAACCTTCGCGGGCTGGAGTTGATAGCCGGCGTGCTTGGTATTGAAAAGAATTGGGTGCTGGCGTCGGAGTTAAATGCAGGCGGTAAAAAATCAGACCTCGTGCTGAACATCTGCCGTGAGTTAGGAGCTACTACCTACTACTCCGGTAAGTCGGGCAGCACTTACTTGCGCAAAGACGATTTTGATCAGGCGGGTATCAAGATCGAAGTGCAAAACTTTGCTCATCCTGTTTACCAGCAACTCTTCACGGACGATAGTGGATTCGCGCCAAACCTGTCTGTGCTGGATTTGCTCTTTAACTGCGGTCCGGCGGCCAGCCGCGATCTGATACGCGACGCTGCCTTGGATCGGAACGGAGGTGGAGCATAAATTATTGTGAGTAGAGAACGACAAAACGTCCTTGTTGTAGCCGCACATCCTGACGACGAAGTGATTGGGGTGGGCGGCACGATTG
>DATFDT010000383.1:0-45024 GCA_035251975.1 Pyrinomonadaceae bacterium
TTCGGCAGTTGGCGAACCCTTTCAGGGTTTCTAACGTTTGTTGTTACTGATCCCAGGGTTCGAGCTTGCGAGAACCCTGGGGACCGGTACATAAAAATCGTTCAACCCTGAAAGGGTTCGGCAGTTGGCGAACCCTTTCAGGGTTTCTAACGTTTGTTGTTACTGATCCCAGGGTTCTCGCAAGCTCGAACCATGGGCTGAAATTAGCCTACACCTTCGGTGTTATTTCAAACCCGAACTACTATCCTTTTTTTGAATCAACGGAGGGGTGCTACCGACAGAGCGAGGTTCTCGTTATCGCCAACGAGCATTTGTGGGTTCTGTTGGCGCTCGGTGGCAGAGAAGACGTTATGACGGACGTAACGAAACAGTTCTCCAACAGTAACAAAGTGATCCTCGTTGGTGTCGGCGTTGCCTCGCAGTCCTTCGAGCAGGTAGTAAGTAAAAACTCCGTGGCCGTTGCCCCACTTCGAGTCTTCCTGTGACGTTTCGTTCACATCACTGGAGGTAATGATGGCCCGGCCCTGCGCCTGATATAGCAAGTCCTGCAAATACCGGTTTGTCAGGTTGTTGGCCAGATCGCGCGTGCCTGTGGTTGAGAGGCCCGCACTATGGCACGCATCAACAAGCAGAATCAAACGCTTCGACCTTACGTTTTGTTCGACGTAACGGCGCAGGTCAGGCATGGCGAGTGCGGTTTGCGGCATCGCATCGACACTCGTGTCGTGCGCGATCAGGTATAGATTTTGTCGTGCGTTCGGATCGCCATCTCCATGACCGGCAAAGAAGATCAGCAGCAGATCGTTCTCTGATGCTTTTGCTACAAAGCTCGTGAGGGCACTGCGAATCCGGTCCAGCGTTGCGTCTTCATTCGAGAGGAGCAGCATGTTCTCGCGCGCGAATCCTCCGGCCGCGGGCTGTTGTAAAAAATCGTAAAGCGTTCTCGCATCAACGTCAGCGTATCGAAGATTTTGTACGCCTCTCGAATTATTCCTGTACCTCGAGATGCCGATTATCAGAGCATACTTCTCTCTAACCGGAACCACTCCAGCTTTCGTCGCGACAACTGGAATCCAAACCTGCGTGCGAGAACCTGATTTATCTTCAGCCTCAACCACGATTCGCGTCGCGTTTGCGCTAATCGTGATGATGGTTTCAAAACCTAGGCTCCGCTCGGAGACACTCACGCGAGTCAGTTGACGAATGTTGCTTCGGGATCTGAGTTGAACGTCCTTGCCATCGACGGAGACGCGTGTAATGCCAGTGTCAGCGGTTGCGATACCGCTGATCCGAACTTTCATGCTGTTGAGGCGTGGAGAAAACTCGACCGGTCGCTCCGGCTCAAGCAGCACGACCTGCGGAGGCATCTGATTAGTCGCTCCGGGCGCGGGCTCAACGTGATAGGTGAAATCCTGATTCCAGTTTTCAGTGCGCGTCTTGATAACAAAGCTCGAATAGTACTGGCGGCCGCGCCGGTTGCGCGCCCACACCTCAACCGTGTTGCGACCGTTAACAAACTCATACCCCGGGCGTATTCTGAGATTGATTTTTACTATTTTTCCTCCCGCTCCGTTGACAACTTCTGAGATTGCCGCCGTAGCCTGTCCATTGACGCTGGTTTTGATCGCGTCGTAATCGATGATGTCGGCAGTTGGCTTGCGGATATGTACAAAGAGCTGGCTTACATTTGCGGAGGGAATGGTGAATTCTCTTTCATGTGAAGGCCGAATATCAAAGTCCGGCAACTCGAGCTCGAAGACTACCGGCGGACCTTCGGATCGCGTTGGCGCCAGTGGGTAGAAGAGAAGGAAAACGAAAGTAGAACAGAGGACGAGAAATAACACTCTCGTCCTCCGCGTTCTATTTAATAATGATCGCGCAGCAATCACGGTCTGTCAGTCTTCCTCGTTTTGTTTGGAGAAAGCTGTGGTGATGCCGGTACTGGCGCTGGCGCCTGCGGAGAAACGTCCGGCACCTTCGTACCAGCTTTCTGCAACTCAACCCGGTTCGGTGCTGTCCAGGTCTTGTCGCCAAGCAGCCTCATGTATCCGTAAAGCACATCGAGGTTGGGCGGTACGTAAGGTTGATTAGCCTGCATTGTGGCGCGCTTGCGTTCGTAAGCAGTGATGTAGTTTTTCAACGATGCGATCGCTTCTGCATTGCTGTTAGTATCTTTGCTATCCATGAGCATCAACGCGCGATGCAGTTGTATCTCAGGTATGTCCTGGCGGGTATCGAGACTGATCGCTTTCAGTAATGATTGTTGTGCGAGCTCAAGCTCTTCCCTGGTGCGACCCACCTGTTTCATAACGCGCGCGTAGTAGTACGCTGCCAGTGGATCGTCCGATCTCATCATTACAGATTGTTGCAGGTTCTTTCTCGCCATTTGAAACATGTCATAGTAGAAGGCCTCGATTCCGTTATCGCGCTTCAATTCAGCCATGATCAGGTTGAACTCCGGACTTACTCCCTTGAGCTTGTTCGAATTCAGCCCCTCCTGATATTGCGCTTGCAGCGCACCGTTAATCAGGCCCTGCGCATAATCGTTTCGCTCCCTAATCCGCTTGCGCGAACCCAGAAAACCGAGTTGCGTTCGGTTATCAACCCCAGCCACCTGGGCCATAGCCGTATACAACCGCGGCACTTCCTGAATGTCGAAAGATTTTCCAAGCGTCGCGCGTAAGGCAAAATCGTCGGCCTCATTTTCCTGTGCGACGTTCCAATCCAGACCGATTTTTTGCGAGTAATAACTACCGACAGCGTATCCCGTTAGGAGTCCGGCGCCAGCGCCGATGGCTGCGCCTTTTCCTCCCGCCGCTACAGCGCCGATCCCTGCGCCTGCCAAACCGAAAAGACTGGCCCATAAGAGTCTCTTCTCTTCCTGCCTTCGGTTGTATTCGATTTCCGCGATGGGCAGCATCATTTTGAGTTTCCAGTGATCCTTATAGACATGGGCCAACTCGTGAGCGAGCACATAAGCCAACTGGGCCTCATTATCCAAAAGCGAAATCATACCCGTACTGATCAGCACCGTCCCCGTAGAAAGCGTATGCGCTTCGGGAATGGGATTGACGGTGACTTTAAATGTGTAGAGTTTGTCTGAATCTTCAGGAACGATTTGTTGACCGAGGCGGTTTACATATTCCTGAACTCGTGGATTGTCGTAGAGTGCGCGACGAATGATGAGCAATTCCCCGTCGTTTTCAGTCCTCAGGATCTCTCTCGTATGGGAGGTGTTCAAACGGTACGCTTCGGACGCATGCTGTCTCTGCAGATCCAGATAAGCATCGTCTATGTAGTCTCTGAATTGACTATTGCTTGCGTAAAGGTCTAAGGCAAAGTCAGTCAGATTGCTGTACTTTTTCATTTCCCTTGCACGGGCGTCGGATTCCTTACGCTTGCGCTCTTCTTCTTTCTTATTGCGTTTTTCCTCCGCTTTTCGGAGTTTCTCTTCTTCTTTCGATTGCGGCTGTGATTGATCTTGGGCCATGGCGATTAAGTGTTGCGTGGGAAGTGTGAACAGGAATGTGAGCAGCAAAGCTACTACTCGCAAAAATGGGTGTTTCATTTGCGTGAGTCCTCCGGAGTTGGGTTTAGGAAGGTTAGTTTCGGGCGAAGCTCTTTTGGAGAGCTATGATGAGAAGGGGTTCGAACTCGGTGTTCGAACGCGTGTAGAAGTTCTGACTTTTCTGGTTGAATTTGATGTGGAAGGCGCGCTTCGAAAGTCGATTAACTTTGAATTCTTCGACTTCGCTGTAGCTTATTTTGAATCCGTGAGTCCCTTCAGAAGGGACAAATTCGATTCCATTTTTGCGCAGATGCAGCCAGCCGCGGCAGTAATCGGCGACATAATCGGTGTTGAATTTTTCGTGTGAGTGCGTGACGAAGAAGGTTGCGCCGCCGCCGGCATTGAACGCTTCCTTGAAGTCTTCGAGTGCGGTGGTGAAATTCTGATGGAGATAGAGGTTGGCTGTCGCCATGTAGGTCAGCGCTTCAGCGTTCTTTGGATCCCTTTCGAGAACTTCTTCGAGTCTGGTGATGGCGTCGTCGTATTTTTGACGATAGATAAGATCGAGAACAGAGGGGCCCGTAGTCGACTGGGCTGCGGCCAGTTCGACGGCAAGCAGAACTGCAAGTAATGCACGTAAACTGTTCGAAATAGAGAACATTCTGGGACTGCTGAAGCTAAGAGGCAAGGGACCTGGGCCCCCTCGGTACCACCGCGCGATTGCGGGTGGGGTCTAACTATATGTATTTCACCGCCGATCCATTACAGACTTTTTTTATCTGAGGCATTAAAGCTCGCGAAGCGAGCGACAGCATAAAGCCTGGGGCGCAAGCCCCAGGACGCGTTCATAAAAGAGCGAGCGAGCCCGCGAAGCGGGCGACGGCGCATGGTGTTACGGGCTGTCGCCCGCTCCGCGGGCTCAATCTTTATTTTGGTTCGTGATCCTGGGGCTCGCGCCCCAGGCTTTATGCTCTCGCTCGCTTCGCGAGCTCTGGCCTGGCTTGCCAAAACTTTCAGACCAAGCTTTTACCTGACATATGAGAGCAGCAGGTTGAAGAGCAGCCCGTCGCTGCTGCGTGGAACGAGGAAATAGATCGTCTGCGGGGCTGGGTCGTTGCGGGTTAATTGCCTGGTTCCAGTAGGTGATGCGGCTTCTTGCTCTTCGATGGTCCGAGTCTGGCCCACTCCCTCATTCATCTCAAACCGCTCAGTCATTCCGCTCCACTTTCTCTCCCACGCCACTAATTGCGCGTTCGAAACCGGTAGCGGATCATACGTGAGGGGAAACGAGAGAGGCGCCGACGTCACGATAATCGTAAGCATCTCGCCTGCTTGATTAGCTTTCGGGGTTGCCTTGAATGGTTCGTCGTGCTGGGCCGGTATGTCAATCAATTTTCCAGCCTCGAGTCGATTGTCTTCACCGCGTTGCGGAAAGATCAAATTCGTTTCGCCGCCCGAGCTACCATTCGTAAACCAGTCACGATTGATTACGTAAAGATAACCAGGCCGCGGCGACTCGATACTCAATCGAAGCAAATCGCCCTCGTGAAATTGCGTGTCGGCTTCGACGCGTTTAGCAACTTCGTTTCCTGATGATCGTTCCACCTTCCAAAGTGTGACACCGGCTTTCAAAGTGCTCGGACTATCTACGTCCAACGCTTTGGCGAGTGGCGGCGACGCGAGTCGATACTTGCGCACTCTTCCAGTATTTCTTTTGGGGTTTGGTCGATTCTTGTTGAAATCGTCTGAAGTGATCGACCTGTCTTTCGGTTGCTGAGGGTGGGCCACCAACGGAAGCGAGATTGCGAGGATGAGTAAGAAGATTCGAGTCACGACGCGCCTTTCTTTACCTGTGTTCTAATGGGAGCATTCTCACAATTACGTCACCAACACCGCGGACTGTAGTCTGTTGCGTAATCTTGTCTCTGTTGATTTTTGATTTGGATTCTTCTTGCTTCGTATTAAGGAATGTTTTGACCGCGTCGCGACCTGGCCCACTTAATTTTCCCTCATTGTTGAAAGCTTCCTGCTTGGCCGACTCCAATTCCGGGACAGGTGTAGTGGACCACACCATCCACAGGTTCTCTGTTCCTGGCTGCCCTCCAAATGTGTTCCAGTTGGTCCGCGCCCATTGATCTGCGCCGACTGAAGCCGAACCTTCATTCGTGCCAGGGGTCGGATAGATTATCGTGAAGCTGCTTCTGTTGGGTTCGGGTGTTCCTTCGTTAAATACATAAACGTAGCCGGAATTGGGACTCAAAATATTCAGTTTAAATTTGTCGCCGCTGTCAAAAACATCCTGTCCTGTCGACTGGAAATCATTTTGAAACGGTTTCCTGTTGCGCATTCTTTGTACGGTCAGTGAATAAATGAAGGAGCGCGTGGGAAGTGGAGGAGTTTCGGCCGGTGTCGAACTGCCCGAGTTCGCATTCTCCGCGATCTGGCCGCCCTGTTTCATAATCCACAAAACCGCGAAAAGACCGATCAGCACAACTAAAAACACGAGCATGACGATTAGCTGAAGCTTGCCCAACCTGAATCGCGGCCCGCGCGCGGTGCCTGGATTCTCAGATGAAGACGATCCTTCGATCTCGGATGTAAGGGTCTTCGTACCATCTAACAAATTATGTCTCGGCGCCGTTTCTCCTTCGTTCAAAAGCGCGCGCGCCAAAGTGTCGCCAAACTCAGCCGCACTCTGATAACGAGCCGTGCGCTCGAACGACAGCGCCCGCAAAATAATAGCCTGCGCCTCACTTGAAACACTGGCGCGAAGATCGATCGGCTTCACGCGTATGCCTTCGCGATGCATCTCGAGCAATTGCGGCGCTGAAGCCGGATTGAACGGTCGCCGGCCCGTCAACATCTCGTACGCGATCACACCCATCGAGTAAATATCGCTCGCCGCCGTAATCCGTTCACCGCCACGAAGCTGCTCAGGCGACATGTAAAGCACCGTACCAACCGGAACTTTATCAACCGTGCTCGGCGCCACCACCGAGTCTTTGACTTTTGCAATCCCGAAATCCACGACCTTCACATGCTCTTCACCCTTGAGTGACTGCAACATGATGTTGTCGGGTTTCAGATCGCGATGGAAAATTTTTTGCTCGTGTACGTGTTCGAGCGCCGCGCAGATCTGCTTCAAAATCACCGCGGCCCGCTCGATATCCATGCCTTCCACCGGAATCTGTGAGCGCAGAGTCACGCCGTTAACGTACTGCATCACGATGTACGGCTTGCCGTCCGGCAGCTCGCCGGCACCCAATACATTCACAACTCCCGGATGATCGATGCGTGAAAGCGCTTCTACTTCCTGTCTAAATTTCCTGACGACATAATCATCTTTCACCGAGGCCTCGAGGAGCACCTTGATGACCACCGCCCGGTTGTGAAGCGTCAGATCGCGCGCGAGGTAAACCTTGCCCATGCCGCCATGGCCCAGCACACGCTCGACCAGATACTTATGATCGATCGTCATGCCGATAAGGTTATCCGTTGTACTCGCGGATTTCTTCGCACTGTCGCTGGAGATGATCTTTAGCCCTAACTCGAAGACGGAAGACTCGAGGAAACCCTCTGATGAGTCGTCGGCCTGCAGAAGCGACGTAACCTCACTCATCAGAAACGGATCCCCGTCACACGCACTCGCGACGAACGCGCTGCGCTCAGACTTAGGCATCGGCAAGGTCGAATAGTAAATTTCCTGAATGCGATCCCAGACCGGGCGCTCCATTCAAGTGTCTCCTAAAGGTGGGACTCGAAAGGCGAAGTGAGCCGTCAGTTGCGGGCAGCATTCTATCGACGCGAACCGCGCCTGACAATAGTCTCTTAACGTAATGGTTTTAGACCACAATTCATTACGTTCGTATCAATTGTAGGGGTGGCCCTCCGTGGCCACCCGTTCTTTGCGGTCGAAACCTTTTCACAGTTTTCACCATTTAGATTGATGGTTTCCTGTTAAGATACGCACGGCCCAGGCCTTCTCCCATGACCCGGACGCACGAAATTACTGACCTGCTGCAAGCGTGGAGTCGAGGCGACCCCGAGGCGCTCGCGAAGCTGCTCCCGCTCGTCGATCACGAACTCAAACGGATCGCACATGCATACATGCTCAGGGAACGAGCAGCACGCTCGCTTTACACGAGTGCGCTGGTACAGGAAGCACTGGCAAGACTGATTGTCGATGAACCGATCGAGTGGAAAAGCAGGAAGCAGTTTTTCGCGATCATCGCGTGGCGAATGCGTAACATTCTCGTTGAACACGCGCGCAAGCGAAAAGCGGAGAAGCGAGGAAAGGGTACCGAACATCTCAACATCGACGACGTCCAACTATCGAACGAGATGTCTGAACTGCTGGATCTGCTCGACGAAGCATTAAAAAAGCTCGCCAGGTTCGATGAACAGAAGTCGCAGATCGTCGAGCTTCGTTATTTCGGAGGATTTACTCTCCAGGAAGTCGCGTCGATCATGGAACTCTCGGAGACGAAGGTTGAACGTGAGTGGCGGATTACGCGGGCATGGCTGAAGCGTGAGATAACCGGAAAAGAAGCGTAAGCCGTCGTAGTGGGGTATTAGTGTGTGGCTGGTTACTTTTTTCAACCAGCGGGGGCAAGCCCCTCTTCCTGACTTCTTCTATTTTTTGATTCAAGTTTCCATTAAACTATTTGCGCAACTGAGAATAGAACAAGTCAGGAAGAGGGGCTTGCCCCCGCTCTAACCGATGTTGCGTGGATCCGCTGCAACACACTGATACCCCACTACCTAAGCCGTCAAAAGATTGCCACCGCGACCTCACAGCGTTATTCTCTTCGGCATTATGAAATCCCTCTTGATTTTCGCCGCAAAGGGCGTCTTCGTAACGTTTCTCCTTTCCTTCAACGCATTGGCCCAGGATGCAAGCACCACTGCTTCACCTTCCAGCGTCAAGACTGTGGCGGTCACTCCCTCAGCGAAGGAAGCCGAAGTCGGTCAACAAGTCAAGCTTACCGTCGTGGCGAAGGACGCTGCCGGCAACGTTGTTAGTGAGAAGCCTTCGACCTACTTCGCCGGACCATTCGATATAGCCGCCGCCGATGATGACGGCAACGTGAAGCTCTTCGGCACCGGTGAAGTGACTGTCGGCGCGATCGTTGGCGGCACGCCGGGCTTCTCTACTTTTATGGTGAAAGCGCCGACGGTGAAGACGATCGAGATCGCGCCCGTCAAGACGCCTCTTGTAACCGGCGGCAACGTACAACTCGACACCGTCACCCGTATCTTCAACGGGGATCCACGCACGGGCGTTCCTGTCAGTTGGACTTCCGATAATGCGCAAGTCGCAACTGTCGATGAGGCCGGCGTGGTAACGGGTGTTGGACCAGGCAAAGCTACGATCACCGTCACCGCAGGTCCTGCAACTACGACGACAACGATCACAGTAGTTAAAAACAATCTCCGCAGCCTCACCGTAACCGCAGGCGCCAAAACCGCACGTACCGGCGATGTGATCCGTTTCACTGCCAAAGGAGATCCCAGCGGCGACTTCAGCACGCGCTGGTCGGTGAGTGGAAGCGCTGCAACTGTGGATTCGAACGGCGCTTTTGTGGCTGATCTACCGGGAACTTACATCGTGACGGCGATGAGTGGAAACGTTTCGTCGAGCGCGTCGATCGTTGTCGCGCCGCGCGCTATGGAACGTGAAATCGAGATCGTCGGACGCGTGCCGATGAAAGAATATCAGGGCGCGGAACAGTGGATCATCGGCAACTACGCTTACTATTCGACGATCAACGATCGTTTTCTGGTCTACGACATCTCCGATCCCGCAAATCCGAAACTGACGGACACAGTAAAAGTCGATGCGCGCCTCGTTAACGACATCTCAACGACGGCCGACGGCAAAATTCTCGTGATCTCGCGCGAAGGTGCGTCGAATCGAAAGAATGGGATCGCGTTCTACGACACGTCTGATCCGGCTCATCCAAAACTGATCTCGGAATACACAGCGACAGTCACCGGCGGTGTGCACAGCGCCTTTGTCGACGGTCACTACGTTTACCTGACCGACGACGCAACGGGCTCGATGCGCGTGATCGATTTCGCAGACGTGAAGAATCCGAAAGAAGTCGCGCGCTGGCAGACCGAGGGGCCCGCAGTGACGAAGATGACCACGAAGGAAGGCGATCATATCGTCGGGCGCTACGTTCACGATCTACAGGTCAAAGACGGTCTTGCTTATCTCGCTTACTGGCACGATGGTCTCGTGATACTCGACGTCGGCGCGGGAATAAAAGGTGGCAGTCCGGAAAATCCGAAGTTCGTCAGCCAGTATCGTTTCAATCACAACGAGCTCTACGGCAATGGCTGGCTGGCGGGCACACATTCGGTCTATCGTTATCGCAACTACGTGTTCATCGGCGACGAAGTGTTCCCGGCGATATTCGACATCAGATCGCCAAAGCGCATTCCGGTGCGCGGCGTGGTCCATGTGATGGATGTTTCAGACATCAACAACCCTCGTAAAGTCGCGGAGTACCCGGTGCCGGAGGGTGGCGCGCACAATATGTGGGTTGAGAACGATCTGATGTACGTGGGTTATTACAGCGGCGGCGGGCGTGTGGTTGATGTATCGGGCGAGCTGCGTGGCGATCTATACCGGCAGGGACGAGAGATTGCGCGTATCTGGACCGGCGATGCTGAAGGTTTCCGTGCAAACCTTGCACTCACGTGGGGCGCGCAACCGCACAATGGACTGATCTACTTCAACGATATCAATTCGGGATTGTGGATCGTGAAGCTCGGCGAGAAGATCGACAAAGGTTCCACGACCGCACCCGGCAAGTAAACCTATTTATAAAAGTCGATCCCCGCAGCTCCCTGCGCAACGTCCAGAGTCGCCACGGTTTTCATCACTGCGAGATCGATCACCTCAACCGTTCCCGGTTCGGATCCAACACCCTCCACCGTCACGAACGCATACCGATCGTCCGGCGAGACGACCACACCATGCAGCACTTTCCGTTTCGTCGGCAGCCGCACCAACTCTTTTCCCGTTTTTAAATCGTAGATCGACACTGACTGGTCGCGCTTATTCGTCGCAATCAAACGGGAGCCGTCGTGCGTCACATCAAGATTATAAACACCTGGTCGCGCCGGAATACGACGGACACGGGACCACGTGTTCGCATTGATCTCAACGATCTCACTCGAACCATTGCATGCCACATAGATCGATGAACCATCCACCGAAGGCTCGGCCCACGTCGGCGAGCACGAATTGTCGCCCGGCTTTGGCGGCTCAGTTCCGTGTCCAGCATTTCCATGCAGCGTGTGTTTCTCGGGACTCATGCGTGGTCCCGGTGGTCCAGGCAGTCCATTTTCCTGGTTTTTAGTGACGATAAAATGCCGCGAGACTTTCAATGTTCGCGTGTCGATCTCGACCAGCATGTCGTCCATCATGCACGCCGAATACTGCTTCGTGCCTTGCGGATTAAAACGTGAGCCATGCGGCATCGTGCAGGTTGGTATGCGCGCGATTTCGGTCATCGTCTGTGTCGATACTACGGAAACACTCGATGGCGTCATGTCGCCGTGCAAGTTGAAGTTGACGACGAAAAGAAAATCTCCGCCGGGACTGACGTCGAGTGTTGCAGGGAAGAGACCCAAAGACGCTTTGCCGATGAGGGCGTCGTTTTTAGTCGAGTATTTCCAGACGGATCCGAACGGGCGGCCATGTGCAATCGTGACGTAATAAAACTGTCGGTCGGGAGAGAGAACGATGCCGTGTGGACCATCGATATCGACCGGCATGTCGCCCGTGTCGATCTGGTGATCGATTTTGATCCCTGCTGGTCCGAAACGTACCAACGCTATCTTGTCCGCGCCTTCTGAGAGGACGTAAACGAGATAGTCTTTGTCGGGTTTCGTCTGCGATCGCAGAACGAAAGGAGAGAACGCAATCAGAAGCAGCGCTGAAAGGATCGATGTCTTCATTGCGGAAAGTCTACTACTCTTTGTGACCATACCAACAGACTACAAGTGACAAATCCAAACGCATTCAGCAATCCGTGCGTCATCGCCATCCCTGGGATCGTGATGATTAACGTATGAGTTGCGACGCTATAAGCGTAAAGACACGCGAGCACCATCGCTGCACAACTCGAGATCGCTCCGATCGATAGCAGTGCGCGCCACAGAGACGAATTGATCGACGGTCTTACCCAGCCAAGCGTGAGCACAGCCAGCAACATCAGGCCAAGTGTCAGCAACAACGCGCCTGCGAATCCGATCCACGGTGAAAACGTAATTCCCGTGGCGACGAGTGGCATCGCTGCGACCAGAGCAAACACCGAAAGTCCAAAAACATTTCGCGGGTAGTCCTGGTGCGCAAGAACTCTCCCGATCATGCCGGCGATGATCGGAGTTGCGAAACCAGCGAAGTGGAAGTGCACGGCGGTCAGCAGGACGATCATCTCGCCAAAAGCGAAAGGCTGAATTCCGAGGCGATAGACGACGAGCCACGCACCAGCAATCGGCAAGTACAACAAACCGGCGTCGATGCTCAATTCCTCGATACGATGAAAGCCTCTGCTGGTAAGTCTTATCAATCCGAGTAAGGCGATCAGTACATTGAGGATGAGCCACGCTGACGCGAGTGCGGCGGAAAGCAGACCTTTTTGGACGAAGAAAGCTGCGATTGTGAACAACGCGGCGATAGGCTGCGCGTAGACTATGAGCTTGTATAACGCACGTTCTTCCGCAATGACTGAAAGTCCCAAAGGTACGATGACGAGCACCGCCCAAAACACAACCTTGTGGACTAATTCAGCCTGCTCGGAATCGGAAGTGGTAAGTAGAAGAGTGATCAGCCAAACAATCACACCACCCGCAGCGCTTCGTTTGACGAAGGTTGATAGCATGTTGGATAAAGTCAGAGCCAATATAACAGAACCGAGCGCGGTAGCGCCGGGTCCAAACAGCGGGGGCAAGCCCCTCTTCCTGACTTGTTCCTTTACGAGAGCCTTAAAGGAATGAACAAGTCAGGAAGAGTGGCTTGCCCCCGCTGTTTGGTAGTTCTGGAAGTTGGTCGAGACTTCAGATATTACCTGGTTCCACTTCCCTTCCTCGCATTGTCGGAAGAGACGCATACTTCACGACTAAAACCGGCAACATCACAACGAGCGGCATCACCAACACAAAACCAAAGTGCTCCCAAAATCCTGCACGGTGAAACGCGCCATTAACAAGCGGAACGCCCAACGTCATCACATAGTAAATAACAACCGGAAACATCAATAACTTTCTTTCCATCACTACAAACAACAGCATCAAAAACCCAAAGTAGACCACGATCCCTTCGAGCCGGTGCAGTTGGTTCTCTGTCAACCAACTAACCTCAACCCCGCGCCTCTGAATCTCCAACGCGATAACAATCCGCATCGCATTCGCTATCACTGTCGCCACATATGCCGTCGCAATGCTAATCGGGAGCAAGCGCCAGCTCACACTCTCAAAACGCCCATTCCACAACTGCCTGAGCGCCAGCATAACGAACGCCATAATCAGAAAATTCACGCCCGCACACGGCACCGCAATCACGAACGTGTGATCGCTGCTCATGTAGCCCGTGTATGACTCGAACACAAACGATCGTCCACTCAACAACTCGACAATGAGCGTCGTCGGAGCAAGTATCCACCGCAACTCATTCGCAGTTGCGGTGGAGTAATACTGCTTGAGCGCCAGAGCGCACAGCAAAACTATCGCAAGCTGTGCGCCCCAAATCATTTTGCGCCGGTTCATACAAACCACCTTCGTCTCTTCAGGATCATGATCGTAGCCAGCAGTAGCGTGCCGGCCATCAACCAAATCAACTCAGGTTCGCTTCCGACTTCCGCACCACCACCAACCGCCAGGTCACTGACTCTCAGCGGCATCGGCAACGGCTGCTTCACATCCTGCGCGTTACCGTTCGGATTCGTCACGACTTCACGAACCGCAATGAACGACGTGTATCGCGTCAACAAGTTGTACTTCAGACCAAGCGACGTGATCTCCTTGATGTTCGCTTCCGCAAGATCCGACGAGCCATAATCAGACAACTCGGCTATTCGCGACCGCGCCCACAAGTAACGCAACGCGCTATTACCTTCATCCGGCTGACTGCCCGCTACATCGAGACGACTGACGTACTCACCCTGACCTGTCTTGCCGGTCAACTCAATCGTTCCCGCAACTGGCCCACGCCATTTACCAAACAGAATGATCGGACGTTGCGCCAGCAGATCAGGAAATCGCATCGGATTCACGTCGTAAGTGTCGAAGCCAACTGAACGCACCTGAATATCGGTCAACACCGGCGTCTGAATGTACTCGCGAAACTTGTCGGCCACACCTTCAGCTTCCGCTTCTTCAGTGACAATGAACGGCTCACCCATTCCGGCTTTTGCGATACCTTCAATCAAATAACGATTGACCGAGCCGCCGATGCCGAAGGCGAAGACGTTGCAACGGTTCAGGTTTGCGCGAATGTGATCGAACACGCCCTGTTCACCCGAGACGTAACCGTCCGTGACCAGCACGACGCTACGCGAGATACCGTCCTGTCGCGGCAAGCTCATCGCGTTTTGAATCGCGGCGAGCAGCTCGGTTCCACCACTGCCGCGCTGTTGCTCGAGTAAGTGAATAGCGAGGGCGATGTTCTGCGGGTTGGCTTGCAGTGATTGTGGCGAGAGCACGGTGGAGTCGCCGGCAAACAGCACTACGTTAAACAAATCCGTCGGACGAAGCTTGCCAATCAAGTCTCTGAGCAGTCGCTTCGACGTGTTCAGCGGAAATCCTTCCATCGAGCCCGAAACGTCGACAACGAAGATGTACTCGCGCGGCGGAATCGCTTCTGTCCCGACACGTTTCGGCGGTTGGGCCATGTAAAGAAAGAAGTTCTCATCCTGACCCTGGAACAGCAGCAAGCCCGAAGCTATCTGGTCGCCCGCGAGACGATAGCGCACGACAAAGTCACGATTACCATGGAACGGATCCGAGTCGTCGAGCGTCAACTGCGCGACACCGTGACTCTGCCACTGCGGCATGATCTGATGTGAAGGGCACGTTAGATCGTAAACCGGCACACCCGCGGCGATCCGAGTCGAGATGTGGAGCGCGCTCGCCGGCTTCTCGCCCTGGTGTTGATAAGGAGATTCGACAAATGCGTCTTGCTTCTTCTTTCCATCCTGTGGCGATGCGTAGCGTGGTCCAACAACTGTCGGAAACACGACTTCGTAAACGTTGTCAGTCGGAACAAGGAGCTCTGTGTAACGCAGCTCGATCTCGACCTGTTCCTGCGGCATGATGTTCGCCAAACTCATCGAGAAGACATTCGGGCGCTCTTGTTCGAGTAGCGATGCGCTCTTCCCTTCCTCTTTCGCCTGCTCGAAATCTTTCTTGGCCTGTTCGCGTTCCTTGATCTTGGCCACGATTATCTCGTCACCGATTTGCATGTGCATCGAATAGACGGCGGCGCGTGTCGATGCGGGAAAGACGTAAGAGGCGTTAATCGGACGTGATCCTTCGTTGCGATAGATTTGCCTGACTTTGACGTCGGCGATAACACCTGAAACTGAGATATCGACTCGTGTGTCTTTGAGCGGCAGGTGATCGACACTCTTGTCTCCCTGGACCACGAAATAGGGAGCGAGCGTTTTGTCCGCCGGGGTTTGCGCCCGGGCGCACGTGAAGGCGACCGCAACCGCGATCAAAGCAACACAGAAACTTCTAAAGTTGACTCGCATGATTTCCTCTCCGCCCTTGTGGGCGACCAAACATTGGACCGCCTTGCTGGTCCTGTTTAAAACGCGCAAATCCTAAGGCGCGGAGGAGTCTGAACTAACGATACGGCCCACAGACCATCACCGTGCCGCCCACAGTCCACAGAAAAAGTAGCCACAAAGAGGCAGAAAAAGGGACCACAAAAAGCACAAAGAGAGCCCACAAAAAAGCACATAAACGAGACTAAACGAGCCGCCGGCTAAATAAGTCTTCTGATCCTTTTGTGATCCTTTTTGTGCTTTTTGTGATCCCCTTTTCTGCCTTTTTGTGGCTAGTTTTCGAGGGCGCGGAGGGCGAGGCCTTTGGCGACGGTCGTGAGTTCTTCGCCGCTGCGGAGTTTGTTCGCGCCGAAGGTTCGTGAAAAGTAGCGGCGCACGACAGGAACGAACGACGATCCGCCAGTGAGAAATATACTGTCGATATCGGCTGGTTTCACTCCGCACTGATCCAACAGCGAGCGGACACACGCGGCGATGTTTTGAATGTCGTCCTGAATCCACGACTCAAACTGCCAGCGCTCGAGTGAGTCTTCGAGTCGCACGATCGATTGTGAGAATACAAAGCTGGCGAGCTCTTTTTCCGTGAGTTGTACTTTGGTCTGTTCCACCGCCCGATACAGTGCGTAGCCGAGATTCTCAGCGATGATCTGGACGAGGGCCGCGACCTTCTGAGGTTCTTTCGCCTGGTTCTTCACTTCGCGCAGAACCGCCATCGTCTTCGGTTCCTTCAGCAGAAACATGTGGTGCCAGCTCGACAACTGCGAGTAGACCCAAACGGGCACTGGCAGCTCCTTGCCTAATGAAATGTAATGCGAGCCAAGACCAAGTTTTGGTGCGACGAGTCTCATCATGATGCGGCTGTCGAACGTGTCGCCGGCGATTGCGACGCCCGAAGTGCCGAGCACGGGATTACGACCCGCTTTCTTTCTGCCTGGACCAAGCCGAGCAAGCGTGAAGTCGCTCGTGCCGCCACCGAAGTCTCCGATCAGCACCAACTCGTCACGATCGAGTTGTGTCTCATACTGGTAAGCGGCAGCGACTGGCTCCAACTCAAACGAGATCTCCTTGAACCCGGCGAGCTCAGCCGCAGCCGTCAATCGGTGTAATGCGAGTTTCTCATCCTCGACGGTCTCAGCTCCGGAAAAGCGAACGGGCCGGCCCAACACGACCTGAGCTGCAGACGTGCCGAATTGCTCCATCGCGGCGTTTCGCAATCGACGCAGGATGATCGCGATGAGATCTTCCAGGGTATAGTTGCGGCCATTGATGCTGGTTGAGGTAAACAAACGGCTCGCGAGGTACGATTTGATCGAGACGATCAATCTGCCTTTCGTGTCGGCGTCGAGATATGAGTTGATAGCTTCTGGTCCGGCCTGTGTTTCGACTTTCTGTGTTGACGAGCGGTCCTTTACCGGAAAGTAAAGGATGGACCGGAAATTGGTGATGGTCGCCGGACCATCTGCAAAGGACGCGAGCGCGGCTTGTCGATCGTTGTCAGCGACCGCGATCGCGCTGTTGGTTGTGCCGAAATCAAGGCCGATGACTGGTTCCATCACGTGTTATCCTGCAGTTCCTGAAATCAGATCTCACTCGAACGTTGAAGAATATGCAAGAGTCGCCCGCCAAGCTCGCCAAGATCGATGCTTTGCTCGAACCTCTTTTGAGCGCGACAACCGATGAGCATGCAGACGAGCTTCTCTCACAACTAATCGCGGACCACGCTGAGCCCGTGATCAAAGGCGTGATTCGTTTTAAACTCCGCTTCAACTCGTATCAGGAAACGCAACGCGCTGAAGCTGACGACATTCATCAGGATGTTGTGCTGCAACTCGTCACACAGTTGCAGCGCTTTCGCAAACTTCCCGCGCTGCACCCGATCACGGACGTGCGCGGGATGGCCGCGATTATCGCTCATCGCACTTGTGCGCGTTGGATGCGACGGCAGTTTCCCGAACGACACGCGCTCAAGAATCGTCTGCATTACTTACTGACACGCCAGCGTGGCTTCGCGCTCTGGGATGAAAATGCCAAACCGGTCGCCGGTTTCGCCGTTTGGCAACAACAGAAGAAGACTGTTGTCCGCAACCTTTCCGATGTTGAGAAGTTGCCTGCCCACATTCGCAAAGCACCGGGGCTGGCAGAGACTGTCGCGAGCATCTTTGATTACGCTGGTGGCCCGATTGAGTTCGATGAATTAGTGACTGCGGTGGCGGCGATTCAGGGAATCAGCGATCAGCCGGTTGAGTCACTTGCGGAAGATGAAGAAGGCGGATTCAATCCCGCGGCGCCGGATCCGGATCCTGCGTGGCGAATCGAGAAGAAGCTGTTCCTGCAGCGTCTGTGGGAAGAGTTGACGCAGCTTCCAGTGAACCAGCGCGCCGCGTTGCTGCTGAACCTGAAAGACGCCAGCGGCTTTGGCTGCATCACGTTATTCCCCGCAATTGGTATCGCAACGATTCGCCAGCTTGCGGCGGCGTTGGAGCTACCGGCCGAGCGCCTGGCGAAGCTTTGGAACGAGTTGCCGATCGAAGATGCGCGCATCGCGGAACTGCTCGGTTTGACGCGCCAGCAAGTGATAAATGCCCGGAAATCGGGCCGCGAACGCCTCGCGCGGCGGCTGAAAGGATTTATTTGAGACGATGGTAATACGCTGCAATTTTCGCCAACTTCTGAGTATGAAGCCCGCCGGGACCCCAGCTGCGGCTCAAATAGAAAATCAGTGGAACACCTGAATCAAAAACAGATTGAGGACTACTCCGGAAATCGCTTGCGCGGCACGGAGTTGCTCGCGGCGAGCGATCATCTCGGCGAGTGTGAAACCTGCCGGGCGCGTGTCGAGGCTGGGTTGGATGTTGATGCCGCGTTTTTTGCGTTGCGTGACGAAACGTTTGGAGGTGATGCTGGTGCGCACCTCACGAGCGAACAGACGGCTGAGTATGTTGATAAGAATTTGAAGGGCGATGAGCTTCAGTTTGTGACGGATCATCTGAGCAGTTGCGAGCAATGCGCATTCGCGGTGGATGATGTGCGTGCGTTTCGAAATCAGATCGCGCCGTCGTTGGATCGTGAGTATGGGCCAGCGAGCGCTGCGCCTGTCGGTCGAGAGTCGTGGCGGGAACGGTTTGTTTCCTTGTTTAGAGTCTCGCCCGTGCCGGCGTTTGGTGCAGCGCTTGGGCTCCTCGTGTTGCTGTTAGTTGGCTGGGCCGCCTGGCGAATGCAGAAGGAAGAAAAGCGAGAGGTCGTGGTTGTCGCGCCCACTCCTACGCCGGAGCCATCGCCGTCTGTTGCGCCGTCATTGGAAGTGCCACCTGAGCCTGTGCCGGTCGTCGCTCAGTTGAACGATGGTGCGGTACCGCCGGGGTATCAGGAGCTTGTGAGAAAGACGCTGACGTCACAACGGATCGAGCGATCGTCGCAGTTGCAGGGACTGACGCGGCCGCCGAGCTCATTGATGGGCGGGAATGAGAGGGGAGAGTTTTCTGTGCTTGGGCCTGCGGGCGTGGTGCTGATGACTGATCGACCTGCGTTTCGATGGTCCAGGCTGGAAGGCGCGACGAGTTATGTGGTTGAAGTCTACGATGAACAGTTTAAGCGAGTGATGGCGAGTCCGGAGCTAATGACGCTCTCGTGGAGTGCGACGCAAACGCTTTGGCGAGGGCAAGTTTATTCGTGGCAAGTCAAAGCAGTTAAGGATGGTCAGGAGGTGACCGTGCCGCGTCCGCCCGCACCGCAGGCGAAGTTCCGTGTGATTGATCAAGAGAGGTTAAATGAGATCTCAAGGGCGAAGCGAGCTTATGGATCGTCACACTTGACGCTGGCGTTGCTGTATGCGAAAGCGGGGTTACTGAACGAAGCGGAGCAGGAGTTGCGCTTGCTGCAAAAGGCGAATCCGCAGTCTGAAATTGTCAGAAAGCTGCTGCGGCAAGTGCGGTAGCAGCAGTAGACAGGATTTACAAGATTGTTCAGGATAGACAAGAAGAAATCGTGTTAATCCTGAAACATCTTGTAAATCCTGTCTAACGTCCATCGCCAACGATCACGAACCCACCCCAGTAAAACGGATGACTCGTCTCTGGATTCTTCATCAACTTCAATGACGCTTGGCGCAACGCTTCGGCTTTCGTAAATCCCGACATCATCAATCCACGATGGAAGTTGACCATCAAATCGCGCGTGCCCGCCGACTCGACCTTCCACTGACTCACGACAATCGACGGCACGCCCGCCATGAACATGGCCCACGAGAAACCAATCATTCCTTCACCGGCACCGATGCGCCCGCGCGCTGTCTCGCACGCCGACAACACAACCAGATCAGCACCCAGATCGAGTTGCATCAACTCCCACGCTTCCAGCAGTCCATCTTCGCCTTCTCCACCCTCAGCCAGCGCCAAATGTGAATACATCGGCGACGCGTTGTTCAGAATTCCGTGTGTCGCGAAGTGAAGTATCTTTGCCCCACTCGCCTCACCTTTGACACGATCCTCACGCGCCTCCGCTCTGATATAGATCTTGCTTCGCGCAGCGCCATACAAACGTCCCAGCGCTTTCACTTCCTGCTCCGCTTCGGGCAACGGCTCGAGTTTGCCATCGCGCAACGTCAGCGCCGCGCGTTTCAACGTCTCACTACCAACGGTGGGATTGCCAAGCGCGAGCAACGTCGGCGGCGACGCATGCGCAGCTTCAACTTTTCGGCGCCTCGTCATCTCGCGCAGCACCGTCAACGACGGCGCATAACTGATCGCCGCATCTTCGATCAGGAAACGATTCGCGCTGTTGACGAGTGTTTGAAACGGCAGATCCCACAACGTGTTATCCGGGACAATGATGAGGTTCGTTCGCTCGCGTAGCTGAGCCTCTGCGGGCTTGACCAACGATTCGTAAAGTTTGAACGACGCCGCACGGAAACCGAGGTCGCGCGCAGCAAGCTGTTTCCGAAATGCCTCGGTCTGCTTCGCCAATTCGTCACGCTTCAACGGCAACGTGTATACACGCACGTCAGCATCGTTTGCTTTCTTCGTAACGACAAACAAAAAGGTCTTGTCATCATCAACCACGTATTCCAGCAACGCGCTCGAAGCATCCGGCAGAAACGATGCGATTTCCTGTGCTTTTACGATCGGCGTCTCGCCACGCTGCAATCGGAGCTCGGGATGCGTAACGTAAAGCCGCGTCTCGAAGTCTTCGTATTCGAGCCGCGCCTTCTCAACCGCACTCTTCAACTCCGCCACACGCGAAGCATCAGGCTTATCGCGACGACTCTCCGTCGTGAGCTGCGAGTTGAGCGTCACGAGTTTTAGTCGCTGGCGCTCTTCTGCTTCCTGCTCGTCTTTAGACCACGACTTTGTGCGCCCGGTTTGAAGCGCGTCGAGCAACACACGCGCTTTCGATTGTTCTGCGAACGTCAGCGCCTCAGCGTACTTCTGTTGCGACACCAGCACATCGATCATGCCGAACCACGGCGAAAGCCGATTCTCCAAGAAACTCTGTTGCTGCTGTTCGCCGCCCGCGACTTCACGACGCAGCGCTTCGATACCCGCAATTGAAGCGAGAAAACTGTCACGAGCTTCCGCGGGCTTGCCGAGACCGACAAGCGCACGGCCGATGTTGTCCTGCGCGGTCCAGATCTCTTCGCGGCTGTAAATGTCGTCTGCGAGTTTTGCCGAGCGCTGGCTCACCTCGAGCATCTCCGCATACTTGCCTTGCGCTTCATAAAGTCGAGCAAGATTGTTGAGCGAAAGAGTCACGGCGCCACGATCCTTACCCGACTCACGCAAACGAAGACTTTTCGTTAACGGCTCGAGTGCCTCGTCGTACCGGCCCTGCAAGCGATACGTGTCGCCGATGTTATTCAACACGCGCGCGATGCCGGGCGTTGCATTCAATGATTCATAGGCAGGCAGGGCTTTTCGAAACCATCCGAGCGCCTCGTCATATTGCCCCTGCGATTTGTAGATCACGCCGATGTTGTTTTGGAGATTCGCGATTCCAAACTTGTCGTCAACTTCAACGAGGAGATCGAGACTCTTGCGCGAGTAGGCAAGCGCCTGGTCCAGATGGCCCTGGCGTCTGTAGACGAGACCGATGTTTTGATATTTGTAAGCCAGACTTCGCCGATCGGCTGACTCACCCATCTCCTGAAGAACGGCAAGACTCTTGTGTAGATAGTCGAGCGCTTCCGCGTAACGGCCCTGAGCAAGATAGCGCGTGCCGATGTTGTTCAGCGCCATGTTGAGCGTGCCTTTGTCACCAAGCTCTTCACTGAGTGCGCGCGCTTTGAAATAGAAGTCGAGACCGATCTCGTAATGTCCGAGATTCGTATGTGACAATCCCAGACCGTTGAAGATCAACGCAGTCAGTTTTCTGTCACCGGTTTCCTGACTCAGCGCGAGACTCTTGTTATACAACTCAACTGCAAGCTGGTATCGACGTTCTGAATCGTGAACATATGCCATCGAGTGCAGGGCTTGCGCTTGCCCTTTCTTGTCAGCGCGCTGTTCAAAAATGGTGAGACATTTCTGCCAGTAGCTTATTACTTCCTTCGGAGGCGTGCGCTGGTTAATCTCGCCACCATCACACGGCGATTGACCCAGGACCGGCGTAATAAAACTTAGGGTAAAGATCAGCAGAGTGAGCGGCTTTCGGAACGCGATCGACACAGACGACCCTCCTTAGCTGTACTGACTTAAATGTAACGCGTAAAGAGGCCGCAAAAAGGCACATAAAAGAAGTATTTCTACTTTTGTGCTTTTTGTGCGTTTTCGTGGCTAAAAATTTTTTGCGGCACCGAGGTAATACGTGGCGAGGTTCAGCAACTTCATCCTTCGGTTATGCAAATACGTTCGAAGGAGAAACTCATGTACCGCACCAAGGTTAATCGTATCGTTCAGTCTCTCGTCCTAATTGCTCTCGTTACTTTCGCTACAACACAAGCACTCGCGTTCGACAACTCAAACGGTCCCGAATTGCCGGAGGAATGCAGTAGCATCCGCGTCCCCGAGGGAAACAAGCTCACGTTCCACGCCTATGCGAAGGGCGTGCAGATCTACAGTTGGAATCTCATCACTCAGAAATGGGATTTGTTAGCACCACAGGCCGGCCTGTTTGCAGAAGAGAACTACTTCGGCGAAATAGGCACCCACTACGCTGGTCCAAGATGGGAAAGCAAGAGTGGCAGCATCGTCGAAGGTCGTCGCGTGCTCGGCACTGGCTGCACTCCCGATCCAACCGCCGTCGCGTGGCTATTGCTCTCGAAGTTCAGCACTGAAGGCTCCGGAATCTTCACCAGGGTCACATACATTCAACGTGTGAACACGACTGGCGGTTTGGCTCCGAGCGAGCCGGGTTTAGTCGACGGAGAGACGAAACAGATTCCGTACACCGCAGAGTATTACTTCTATAAAGCCGAGAATCCCAACAGCAATTGATGTGTTGCTGCGGAAGCGATTGGAGACGGCAGTTCGCTGTAGTTTCCAATCGCGATTTGTCCCGGAGAAAGCATCGTCCGTATAGTATTTGACGATGCAAAGAATCGAACTCAAAGGTCTTTCACCCGAACAGGTTGATAACCTCCTGCCTGAGGGACTCATCTCACTCTGCTGGCGCGGCAGCATTGCGCACGGGATGTATGTGCCCCAATCCGATCCTGATTCAATTGACGATAAGGATGTGATGGGTGTCTACATTGGACCACTCGAACATTACCTCGGCTTCGGGCGCAAAGATGTTTACGAGCAGTGGGCCGGCGAATGGGACTGCGTCTTCTACGAGCTGCGAAAGTTTATCGGTCTCCTGCTCAACTGCAATCCAAACGTTTTGAGCCTGCTCTGGCTAAAGCCGAACGGGATTATTTACGAAAACGAAATAGGCACGCGTCTGCGCGAACATCGCGATCTCTTCGTCACGAAGAAGGCTTATCACTCGTTCTCAGGATATGCGCACGCGCAGTTTAAGAAGATGATCTCGTTCAACCAGGTAGCACAGGCGTTGATGACTCAGCTCGAGGAGCAGCTCACTGGTTTGGGCATCAACCCTGACTCGTGCGACGCCGGTCATGCGCTGCGTACGTTTGACGGGCAGCCGTTTGTCGGCGCGACGCCCGAAATGATGGAGATCGTGAAGAGGTATCGTGGTGAGCGACGTCGTTATTATAGCGGTGGTTACATGGGCCAGAAGCGGAGGGAGTTAGTGCGTCGCGTTGGTTATGACGCGAAGAACGCTGCACACTTGATTCGGTTGCTGCGGATGGGCATCGAGTTTCTGATCGAAGGGACGATGCACGTTGAGCGCGTCGACGCACCGGAGTTGCTCGAAATCAAACGCGGCGCGTGGCCGCTGGAGAAAGTGAAGGCCGAGGCTGAGCGTCTCTTTCAACTTTCGCAGGAAGCCTACGTACGTTCTTCACTTCCTCCTGAACCCGATCGAGATCGCGCTGAACGTTTGTGCGTGCAGATGATCTCGGCCTATCACGGTCTTTAATCCGTCTTGCCTGTCTGTCGCGTATACGCTGCGTAAGCGAGTTTCTTGCGACTCATTTTGTCTTTGAGTCGATCTTTCAATGACCTTGCCGTGTCTTGCAGTGATGCGCACTCTTCCATCACTGCGGGCATGGCGGCGAAACTCGCACACGCCACTTGCGTTGCACTCAGCGCAGTGCCCAGCACCGCTTCAGCACCGGCGTAGTCGCCCGCATCCATGCGCTTCATCGCTTCGTTTCGCGCACGTGCGTTCATCAAAAACTGCACCGCTTTGATCACCTCCTCGTTCACAGGACTATTGTCAATGACCGTGCCTGAAGCGAATTCAACCGTGTACGCTTGTTTCAACACTTCCGCCTGCTTCGCATCTTGCGGAGTGAAACCGAGTCGCAAATCAAGCAGACGCATCTGAGTGCCAAGCTCTTCCGCTCCGACTCTCAATTGCGCCACGATATCGAGCGGTGAACCGGCTTGTAGATTCGGCAGTCGATAACGCGCTGTTTCAGTCAAATCAAAGTCATTGAGCACGTCGACAATGCGAACTCCATCGGCAGGAATTAGTGACAACGAAACTGTGTGTGCATACTGTGCGATCAAACCTTCGAGCTCTGTCTGAAAAATGTGCTGCATGTCGTCAGGCTCGACGACGTGCCACGCATTGCCGCCGCCCGATTGGGCCATCGGCATCAGCAAGTCTTCATTGAAGTCCGCGCCGATGCCGATCGTCGACGTGCTGACCCCGCGCTGGAAAAGACCAAGCGCCTGCGTGACGATCTCATCTGTATTCGTAATGCCGACGTTTGCGAGTCCATCAGTGATCAGGACCACGCGATTGATGCCCTGGTCGAGCATCCGCTCGCTGACAGTCAAACCGCCGCGCACCCATGCTTCGTGCAGCGCCGTAGAACCCCGAGCAGTGACACGTGCGATCAGATCTTTCATTGCCTGCTTGTTTGTGACCGGCTCACTCGGAAACAGCACCTCGATTCGATCGTCAAACGTGACGACGCTGAGACGATCGCTCGGCAACATCTGATCGACGCAAAACATTGCTGCCTCGCGTGCGCGGACCATCTTCTCGCCTTCCATCGAGCCGGAACGATCCAAAACCAGACTGAGATTCAGATCGGGGCGGCCTTTCCAGTTCGGACGCGTGCTCGGGTCTGGGCTCAGCGCCGGCGGTGTTATGCGAATCAACACATCCACAGTTTGCTCTCGTCCTGCTTCAAGCTTCGCGCGTGTGGTGAAAAACTCTACCTTCGGGTACTCCATGTTAGAACTCCTTTCTAATCGCGTAATCGGCGTAATCTGTGGATGGCTCTTTCCAGCAAGCTTCTGGTCTTGCCGGTTGTTGCCGGTGGTGAGTAATCGGAGCGAATGTGCAGCTCGAGTCCGGGTTCGATTTCAACTCGTTGCCACGAGGCTGGCGAAGCATCGAGGTGTTGTGGCGGTGGAGCTGCCGTTTCCATTGGCGGTGCTGCCGGCGCTGGAGCGAGTAACGATTCGAGGTAGCGTTTCGCTTCAGTCTTCTTTCCGGAAGGACCACGGACGCCGAGCAGCGTCTCGAGTTCCTGTTCGCTCTTGCCCGCTACGAGTTCGCGTATCTTTCGAATCGGCAAATGCTCGGCTTGCAGTTTCTTCACTGTGAGCAGTTGCAAAAGGTTCAGGTAACTAAAGACCGATGCAGTCCCCTGCCTCTCCTCCGGCGTCTGAATCAATCCTTCCGCCAGGTAATATCGAATCGTGCGCTCATCGGGAACACTCGTCACCGTCCCTCTCTGCTGCTCGAGTTGAAGCTCCGCCACAAGCTGTCCACTTACCCGCGCAAACTCCGGCAACCCAACATACTTCCTCCCCTTTTCCTTCAGCACGTTCATCGCCATAGGACGGCACTATACTCTCGCCAGTATTTACTGTCAACAGCAATGACTGGGGTAAATCGTTGCACCCATACGTGACGGATGAACGTTTTAACTCTACAATGCAGAAGAAATCATGATCGACGAAGGACTTCTCCAACGCATAACGGTAAATCCCGGGATCTTCGGTGGTAAACCGATCATTCGCGGCATGCGCATCTCCGTCGAACTTGTCATTAGCTTGCTGGCCCAAGGGGAAACTCCTGAGACCATCCTCACGGACTATCCTGATTTAGAGCCTGATGACCTCAGGGCCTGTCTTGCATATGCTCATGCTGTCATCGCGCATGACAAGCTCGACTCTGTCCATATCTCAGGATAATGCGATTCTTAATCGATCGTTGCGCTGGTCGGATTCTCGCCGACTGGCTCCGCAAACAAGGACATGATGTGGTCGAGTCTCGCGAGTTCGGGCCAGACCCGGGTGACCGCGCATTACTTGAGCGGGCAGCTAATGAAGCCCGAATCCTCATTACCATCGATACAGATTTTGGACAACTAGTTTACGTCGAGAATGTTGCCCATGCAGGGCTTATCCGTTTACCGGATGTTCCAAGCCGCGCCCGCCAGCAGATCCTTGAAGATTTACTGCTCCGATATGAATCGGAGTTGAAAGATGCAGCAATCATTACGGTAAGAGGAGGGCGGATTAGAATTTCCAAAGGTCCAAAACACAACTGAGGAATGAGCACCCTTTTCCCAACTCCTAAATCCGTCATCGGTGTGATTCATGTCGGTGCGTTGCCGGGGACGCCGCGAGGGTCGAAGAGTGTCGCGGAGTTGGTGAGGCAGGCGAAGGAAGAGGCGAGGGTTTATAGAGAGTGCGGTGTTGATGGTGTGATCATCGAAAACATGCACGACGTGCCGTATCTCAAAGGCGAGGTTGGGCCGGAGATCGTCGCGGCGATGACGGCGATTGGCACTGAAGTAAAAAACGAGTGCCGGTTGCCAGTGGGTATTCAAATTCTGGCGGGTGCAAACATCGAAGCAATGGCGGTCGCCCACGCAGCAGGCTTAGATTTCATCCGTGCCGAAGGTTACGCATATGCACATGTTGCTGACGAAGGCTTAATCGAAGCCTCAGCCGCCAAGCTACTGCGTTATCGCAAAATGATCGGAGCGGAGCGCGTCCAGGTTTGGACAGACGTGAAGAAAAAACATTCAGCGCACGCGATCACGGCGGACGTGAGTCTTGGTCAAACAGCAGAGACTGTTGAATTCATGGGCGCGGATTGCGTGATCGTCACGGGCAGTGTCACTGGCGAGGCGCCGCAAGTCGCTGACGTGAAAGAAGCAAAGAGCCACTGCCAGCTACCGGTATTTCTCGGCTCAGGTATTAGCGAAGCCAACATCGATCAGTTCTACAACGAAGCTGACGGCTTTATCATCGGTTCATATTTCAAAGTCGACGGACTCTGGTCCAACACTATCGATCCCACCCGCGTCACAGATCTTTTAGCCACAAAAAGGCACAAAACCACAAAAGAGAATTACTGAAGAGCCATCAATTCAAAGATTCGACGGGTTTTACTTTTTGTGTTTTTGTGCCTTTTTGTGGCTCCTTCTCTCCCTTCTCTTTTGCTTCGGGCTCGCCCTGCTTGGCGGCAGCGTTCTCGATCTCGGAGTTTATTTCTCCACCGATCAATACCGCGGCGCCCGTGAAATACAACCACAGCATCAGTACGATCACCGCGCCCAGTGAGCCGTACGTCGCGCTGTAGGAATTGAAGAAGTGGAGGTAGACACGAAAGCCGAGGGAGACCAGCAGCCACAGCGCCACACCGATTGCCGCGCCGGGCGTCAACCATTGCCACGCTTGCTTACGGAAATCAGGTGCGAAGTAATAGATCAACGCGAACGCGAGGATCATCGCGGCAAACACCACCGGCCACTGAACGATCTTCCACGCCGTCGGGAAAACCGGACCAAAACCGTAGTGAGCAGTGAGCCACTCCGCGATCTTTCCACCCGCAACCACCAGCACGAGGGCGCCGATGATCAAAACGGAAAGCGCCATCGTCAAACCAATCGAAACCAACCGCTGCTTCCACCACGGTCGACTCTCCTTTAGATCGTAAGCTGTGTTGAGCGATCCCGTGATCGCCGTGAGTCCATTCGACGCCGCCCACAACGCCGCCAGAATTCCGAACGACAACTTTCCACCACTACTCGCCGCCGACACTTCATACATCGTCGCGTCGATCAGTTGAAAAGCCGACGGCGGCATGATCCGCGCGAGATAGTTAAACAGCATATGGCGTGTGCCGGTTCCCGACCCAAGCACGAGACCGATCACAGAAGTCAGAAAGATCAGGAACGGAAAGAGCGCGAGCAGAAAGTAGTACGACAACTCCGCCGCACGGCCAAACACGTTGTCTTCCTGAACCTCATTCCAAACACGTTTGGCTAACTGAAGCCAACTCAAACCGCCGAGTTTCCAAAGTGATGGCATTGCAGTCGTTCCCCCTCGATGTGCTGCTGTATTAGCAAAAATTACGCCACACATTCACCCCGTCGTGTTAATCTGCGAGAGTCTATACCTCCCGTGCCCAGGGTAATCTCAGACTCAACCCCTTGGAGGATCTCAATGACAAAACAAAAAAATGGTTTGACTCGAAGGCGTTTCCTCGAGCGCGTCGGCGTCGCGGGCGGCTCGGCAGCTCTGTACGAGACGATGACAGCGCTCGGACTGATCAACCTGCCGGAAGCATGGGCAGGTCCGCCCCAAATTCCCGCCGGATCCGGAACCGGTAAGAAAGTCGTGATACTCGGCGCCGGCATCGGCGGTCTCACTGCCGCATACGAACTCGCAAAAGCAAATTACACAGTACAGATCATCGAACTAACAGAAAGAGCCGGCGGTCGCAATCACAGCGCGCGGCGCGGCACGGTCCTCGAAGAGAAGACTGAAAGCGGCGAGACCTTCCGCCAGGTCTGCAAGTTCGACGAGGGCCTTTATCTCAATCTTGGACCAGGTCGACTTCCCTATCATCATCGCAGAGTTCTTCATTACTGTCAGGTCCTCGGCGTCGCTCTCGAGGTCTACGTGATGGAGACGATGGCAAACTTGTTTCAGACCAACAAAGCGTTCGGTGGCAAGCCGAAAGTCCGTCGCCAGATCTACAACGACATTCAGGGCTACATCTCTGAGATGCTCGCGAAAGCCGTCAATCAAAAAGCACTCAACCAGGAGATGGACGAGGGCGATCGCAACCGGCTTCTGTGTCTGTTGAAGACCTTTGGAGATCTCGGTGAGAACGAGCTGTGCAGCAAGTGCGGAAAACAAAAGTGTGCGACTTGTAATAAGAGCTGTTCGGAGTGCATCAGTTGCGAGAAGCAATGCGAAACGTGTTTTGACTACACGGGCTCGACCCGCGATGGTTGCATCATTACTGTCAAAGATCCATGCGAGCCGGGAGACAAGCTGGCGCTCAACGAGCTCCTCCGTTCAGAGTTCTGGGATCACCGCTTTTACCAGTCGTTTGAATACGAGTGGCAGCCGACACTCTTTCAGCCAATCGGCGGCATGGACAAGATCGTCGATGGCTTCGTAAACAAAGTCGGTAAATTGATTCAGTACAACACTGAAGTGCTGAACATCGACACGAGCGCCAAAGGCGTCAGCGTCACAGTTCGCGATCGCAAGAACGGCAAGCAGACTAACATCAACGCTGACTACTGCATCAGCAACATTCCGTTGCCGATATTAAGCAAGATCAAAAACAACTTTTCCGATGAGTTTGCGAAAGCAGTCGCGACGTGTGTTTACGATCCTACCTGCAAACTCGGCTGGCAGGCTAATCAACGCTTCTGGGAAAACGACAAGAACCAGATCTACGGCGGCATCAGTTACACAGACGATCCGATCACGCAGATGTGGTATCCGTCGTACGACTACTTCACCAAAAACGGAACACTCACGGGCGCCTACAACTACGACCAGGACGCGATCAGGTTCGGCAACATGAAACCTGCGGACCGGATCGTCGAGGCGCGCAAGGGCGCGATCAAACTGCATCCGGAGTTTGCAGACATGCGCATCGTGCCGTCAGACAAAGCAATTTCGATCGCGTGGCAAAACATTCAAAACGAAGGTGGTGGTTGGGCCAACTGGGATCCCAATAATGACGACCATTCGAAAGCTTACACTCGCCTGTTGCGGCCGGATGGTCGCTTTTACGTGATCGGTGATCAGGTGTCGCAACTGCCGGGATGGCAGGAAGGCGCCATGGAGTCGGCGCAATACGTGGTCGAGCATATCAGTAGGCCGGGCGTGATTTTGGAGGCGCCGCCGACAATCATTCGCGCACCAAATTCGCGACGTCTGACTCGTGGCCGCGGATAGCAGCGTCACTTTTTTGTCACAAACTTGAGGTACTTTCCGGGTCAACCAAAAATTCGTGGGTAAGAGTGTCGATCCTGACCTGCGTCGTTCGACGTAAGGTTGAAATGTGAAATTTCCCCAGATTGGATTGACTGGCAATGAGTTGACCCGGAAAGATAAAGAGAAAGGAAAGCTATGGGAACTAAACCTACGCATGAACAAGCACAACTTCACCTTCAAGTCTACGACTTACGGCGCGAGCCCCGTTTGCGCCAGGCGCGCGACTGGTTTCAGCAGAACTACCGCGCCGAGACGATGGAAGAAGCGATGAAAGTCGCACCGATGGGAACCGAAGCCGGCATTTTCGTCGGAATGGTGATTGGATACTGGGAGCAGGCGTGCGCGCTGCTCAATTACGGATTGCTCAATGAGGATCTGTTTTTTGAGACGAGTGGGGAGTTTTTCTTTGTATGGGAGCTGCTGAAACCGGTGGCGGGGCAGTTTCGTGAGGCATACAAAGACCCGAACATGCTGAAAAACCTCGAAACTGCTGCCCAGAAGTTCGAGCAGTGGTCCGACCAGCGGGCTCCCGGCCATATCGCGGCGATGCGGGAGTATATGCAACAAGAAATGGCGAAAACGAAGAGCGCCGCCGCGGCTTCGTAAGTCTTAATGCCGAGGCCTCGTAAGTCTTAATGCCGAGGCCTCGTAACTCGTTAACGCCGAAGGCGTTGGCTAATTTCAGCCCAGGGTTCGAGGAACGAGAACCATGGGTTTTTAAACAAGATTCAAGATAAACCCTGAAGGGGTTCACCACTCGCCTAACCCTTTCAAAGGGTTCAGAGGTTCGCGAACCCTTTCAGGGTTAGACAAATGTTTATTGGGTTAACCCAGGGTTCTCGTTCCTCGAACCCTGGGCTAACATTAGCCAACGCCTCCGGCGTTACAAATAATTTGTTGACCTTCTGAACGCCACCTCAGTACTATATTTCCCAACGCCCTTCCTCCCGAAGGGTCCGTAACCCGCCTCTTTCACCCCAATCACTGAGGACTACAATCATGAAGAGTACAAAATGTGTCGAATGCGGCTTTGTGGGCTGGTCAGACGAAAACTGCAAAGCTTGTGGCGCCCCGCTCGGCCAGCGTTCGTACAACCTCCCAACTCCCACGCCCGTTTACAACTCCAGCTACGATGAACCGTCCGGAGAGGAAGGCCCGAATAAAAAGCTCGCGACCGCCGCCCTTGTTCTCGGCATCATCGGTTTCTTCACTGCCGGCATAATCGGCGTCGGCGCCGTTGTCGGCATTGTCCTTGCAGCCATGGCGTTGAGCAGGATCAAACAGGATCCGTGGGAATACGGCGGGCACGGCATGGCCATCGCCGCTCTCGTATTGAATATCGTGTCGCTGGTCTCAGTTCCCCCCGTGGGCATTATTGCCGCGATCGCGATCCCCAACCTTCTCGCATCTCGTCGAGCTGCAAACGAAGGGGCAGCCCAGACGTCAATGCGAACAATCCATGCAGCGGAAGCGACCTATCAAGCAACAATCGGCGACGGCAGATTTGGAACACTGAGTGAGCTTGCAGCCGGGAACTTGATCGATCCGAGGCTCGCGATGGGCACGAAGAGCGGTTACAAATTTACCGTAGAACTGACTACTAACGAGATGAACTATCCGGGATTTTCAGTGGTGGCCCGGCCGATGGTTTCTGACGGCGTCTCCGCCAGCGGTAACCGATCGTTTTACATTGACGAGACGGGTGTGATTCGTGCTCGTGATAACTCCACCGGACCGGCGACGAAAGAGGATCTGCCGGTGAACAGCTCTGACAGAGATTTTTACGACCGCCGTCAAAGAACGGATTATCGCACCCAGCCTGTATACTAGCTGGATGGCAACAGAAGTATGTGCTCATATCGATGCGGTTAAGGAAATCAAGCAACCGCAGCAGAGGGTTTGCGAAGAGTGTGTAAAGATCGGTGCGCAGTGGGTTCACCTGCGCACTTGTCAGACGTGCGGCAAGACAGGTTGTTGCGACAGTTCACCAAACAAGCACGCGTCGAAGCATGCGCGCGCGAGTGGTCATCCGGTTATTGCGTCTGGGGAACCTGGAGAGCGCTGGTTGTACTGCTATCCTGACGACGCGTTTGCTGAATATTAGTTAGCCACAGATTAACACGGATTAAATACACGGACTTGGGACTAAGGCCACTGGATCACTTTGCCTTTTGGTGGCGCAGTTTTGGCTGGCGTGATCAAGTGTGGACTGAGCGCCGTGCTTGGGTTTGTCTTAACCAGAGGCGGCGCTGGTTTTGGTGATTCGGATTGCGGTGTTGTGACTGCCGCTGCTTCCGGTGGCGGTTCACTCACAACGGGAGCCGTTCGTGGCTGGCGAAACTGCAAACGTGCTTTGTTTGGAATAGCACGAGCATGATTGTCATTCACAACTTCGACAGGTGGATTCTCCACGACCGCTTCCGGCTGACTCACCGTAGTTGTTGCTGCTGCTGCGACTGGCGCAGGTGCAACCTCTTTCGGCGGTAAGACACCCGCAGGCGAGCTTCGCAACAGCCACACACCAACCAGAGAACCGACGATCAGCAACACCACCGCACACGCACCGATTGCAAACGTCTTCCTCATCGACATGAGACGAGAGATGAACGCGGATCTCGGATTGAAATCGCGTGGTGCTTCGTGGACCAGATCCCAGATCTCGGGCGGATCCGACAACGTCTTCACAGTAGGAATGACAGCGACAGGTGTTGATTCGATGCGTTTGGGTTCAACAGGCGCAGGTGCTGGCGCAATAGCAATGACAGGCTTCTTCGGCGGCGCATGCGACTCTAGACAACGCGCAACCTCTTCATAGGTGCGTGCCCTGGCCCATGCGCGTGCAGACGCACCAGCGCGCGTCACCACCTCAGTCCGCGCACCAAACTCAATAAGAGTCTTCACCACCTCGCCGTAACCAAAGAATGCTGCGAGCGCGAGCGCCGTGAAGCTGTCATTGCGCATTAAATTCGGATCCGCGCCGTGTTCGAGCAGCACGCGCACCAAGGGCTCGTGACCGAAGAAAGCGGCCTTCATCAACGCCGTCATTCCGTATCGATTACGCGCATTGATATCAACTACACGAGGCAGTAAACGCGACAGTTCATCAACATCGCCGCTCTCAGCCACGCGCAGCAACTCCGCAGTCACCGCCGGCATATTCACTTGTCTTAACGTCGCAGACATGATCACTCCTTGATCGTGATCCGATCGCCCGGCTTAACCGCCGGATCTTGCACTTTGCCCGTATCGATTTCTTTCAACTTGAAACGCGTCACAATTAAGAAGCCTTTGCCATCGTCGCGTCCAAGTCGTGCTTCTTTCGCTTTCGGCGTAACTCCTCCGGCCGCGATTATCGCCTGTGTCAAAGTCAGACCGCGCCGGTAGGTCTTCTCGCCGGGCGCCTTGACTTCACCGCCGATGTAGAGAAACTGCGTCACACTCGGATGCAGCGTGATCACATCGCCGGGACGCACCAGCAGATTCATCTCGCTCGACTCCGTGAGCTCTACGTCAAATGTTTGATTCGTTTCGTTTCGCAGCACGGTGACGCGCGAAGCTTCGGGCAACGGTTGGGCGTCGGCAACGACAACATAAAGCGGAATCGCTTCTCGTCGAAGAATCTTTGTGCCTGAGTCTTTCACGAGACCACTCACGAGAATCGTGTGACTCGCATAATCGCGAACGCCAACAGACACTTTCGGATTTTCCATCAACGCACGTCGCTTGATCTCGCTTTCGAGCCGGCTGCCGATTTCATCGGTAGTTAGACCACCAGCAGCGAGCGGCTCGGAGAGCATCGGGTGTTCCAATAGTCCCGCAGCGGTGATCGTGAAGAGAGTTGATTGTGAGGCGCTATCGTTGATGCGAATATCGAGCACGTCGTTTGGTCCAACGCGATAGATCTTCGTGAGGGGCAATTCGTTTGCGGCGGCGTTTGTATCATCCGGAAGTTCTACGGCTTGTTCGGGAACTTTCTCAGGAATTTTTTCGGGAGCTTTCTCCGGCGCTTTGTCAGGCGTCTTTTCTGGCGCGGGCGCCGGCGTAACTTTGGCGCTCGCCGCTACCTGTTCGGCGACAGGCTGAGGCTTCTGCGCAGTCTTCTGTCGTTGCGCGGTTAACCTCGCATTGTCCTGTTCCCAAAGCATCGCGCGTGCAAGGCCGAGACGGTCGCGCGCCTCCGAGTCTTTCGGATCGAGCGCGAGGACTTTCTTGAAACTCTCAATTGCGTTGCGATACTGCTTCAGGTCGTAATACGCATGGCCTAAGGCGAAGTGCGCGTCCGCATTCTCGGGATCCAGATTCACCGAGCGCTCCAGGATCTGGACGGCTTGCGGGAAGAGGCCGGCGAGACCGTACTTCACACCTTCTTTGTACAGTCGTTTAGCTTCAGCTTTTTCTTCAGGTGAGACTGTTCGCTCGACGGTATGGCTGGCCCGTGAGTTATCAGTGTAATTCTGGGCCAGAACAAGATCGGCACACGACAAGACCAGCAGCGAAACGGTAGCGAAAGCGAGTAATTTGGACATCAAGACCCCCTTGAAAGGAGTTGAACGCAAAACCCGCACGGATGATGGGGCGATTCGGAGTTGGGGGAGTCAACCGAACGATAACTTAGGGAACTATCGGATGCGTCGGTTATACCACTTTCGCTCTGTCAAAGCCAGCATTTCCCGAGCCTTGATCATTGCATTTAGCATTTACCTTCACCGCATCGATCTTACTATTCACCAATCTTTCGCTGGTCTTCTCAACGCCTTACCGATACCTCCGCGAAGGAATCACGTCGAACGAAACTGAGTCGAGCGTCCTAACAGGATAAGCTCATCAGAAATGCCCAGATACGAGGCGCGAGGGTGCTACTTGTTGGTGGGGTATCGGTAGCGCGCTTGCCATTTTCACAAGTTGAGACAAAGCCGTTGTGCACTTTACTTCATCCGCTTATTGCAGCAACATTAGTTGACAACAGCATCATCAGAAGAAAATCTATTCCGGAGACCTCATCTTATGCCACCTATCTTAATCGTCTCGCTTCTGATTCTTTTTCTTGTGCTACTGGCAACCGCTGTTTTCCAATGGCTCTGGAATATAACCATGCCTGAAGTTTTTGGTTTGGGAAAGATTAGATTCTGGATAGCCTTTCGCTTATTGCTTATAGCGGGATTTTTATTCGGAGGTTTCATTACCCTTGCTTTTTTTAGATAAGCCCAAGCCTCAACTAAACCCACTTTTCCAGTCAGGATGACTGCGGGGCTGCGGGAACAACTGTAGGGGCGGCCCTCTGTGGCCGCCCGTTCTTCGGACACACATTAATGTTGGTGAAACGGGTGGCCACAGCGGGCCACCCCTACAGTTCGTTCCGCAGTTCGCGCGTGTCGCGGAAATCCTGTCTAGTTTGGCCCGAATTCAATCCCTGATCGGCTGAATTCAATATTGTAGCGGCGCGATCTTGTTTGCTATTCGCCCAGTTCAAGTCACAACATAACTTCGCGTTCCCAGTGTCGGTGGCGGGCGATGCCGATGATGAAGTTCTCCGCCAGCATGCGAGCATCGCCGTCGTGGCTCGCGATCAGACCGGCGTCTGCCATCGCTTCACCAAGGCCGGCGTTCTCCAATAACTGCGCTCCCATGCCGTGCGCCGCAATGGTTTTGCAGTGCTGGTAGGCTTCGCGGAGGAAATCCACTGCTTCTGGTCCAGCTTGCAGCGCCGACACACTCGCTTGACCATCTGGGACGTAGACCGCGTCAAATAAAACGGACGAAGCCGTCAAAAGACTAAAATCTGCATTCAACGTCTCGCCGCCCGCGCCAGTCAGCACACCTAGATGTGGAGCGACAGTCAGCGCTTTCGCTCCCGCTTTCATCAGCGCCATCTTCATGTCCATCACTGAAGCTTCATTGAATCCGTCCGCCACCAGAAAAGCGATCTTGCGCGTCTTGATCGTCTCCAGAGGAAAATTCGGATTGTCGACCATCCGCAAAGCCGGCGAAGGTTCCAGCTCCTCCTCCGCTCGCTTTGGTTGAAACTTCCGTGGATCAGCATCGGCCGGAACACTCATATTCAACGGCTTCTCGAGCTTCTTCGGCACGTTCAATCCCAGTCCTGTCGCGACCCTGTTTGCCAGATCCGTATCGACCTGGGCCAACAAGCCTAACATCCGCTCGCGAATCGGCGGCGTCTCCACTTTGCCCAGCTCGAACCGCAACGCACGCACAATGTGATTCTGCTCCGCCGGTGACTGGCTTCTATAGAACAACGTTGCCTGGCTGAAGTGATCGAAGAAGCTGGCGCTACGCTGTCTCACCTTTTGAGCATCGATCTTTTCCGCGTAGCTGACGAACCCACTCATGTCGACGCCCGCCTGGAATGGACATCCACCGCGCAGGCTATTTGGATCGTAGCTCGTCTGTCCTCTATTGATCGTTTGCCGCATAAAACCGTCGCGCTGGTTGTTATGCACCGGCGCGACAGGACGGTTGATTGGAATTTCGTGGAAGTTTGGACCACCGAGACGCAACAGTTGCGTGTCGAGGTAAGAGAACAATCGTCCTTGCAGCAATGGATCGTTAGTGAAGTCGATGCCGGGTACGATGTTGCCGGTGTGAAAAGCGACCTGCTCTGTTTCGGCAAAGAAGTTTTCCACATTGCGATTCAGTGTCAGCCTGCCGATGCGCCGTACCGGCACGAGCTCTTCCGGGATGATCTTCGTCGCATCGAGCAGATCAAACGGAAAGCTGTGTTCGTCTTTCTCTTCGACAATTTGAACGCCGAGCTCCCACTCAGGAAAATCGCCGTTCTCGATCGCTTCCCAGAGATCACGTCGATGAAAGTCCGGATCCTTGCCCGAGATCTTCTGCGCCTCGTCCCAAACGACCTGGTGCAAGCCGAGCAGTGGTTTCCAGTGAAACTTGACGAAGCGCGCTTTGCCCCTGGCGTTGATAAAACGAAATGTATGGACGCCGAAACCTTCCATCATCCTCAAGCTTCGCGGAATGGCGCGGTCAGACATGGCCCACATGATCATGTGCATCGACTCGGGCATCAGCGAGATGAAGTCCCAGAAAGTGTCGTGCGCAGTGGCTGCCTGCGGGATTTCATTGTGAGGCTCAGGCTTGGCTGCATGGATCAAGTCAGGAAATTTGGTCGCGTCCTGGATAAAGAAGACGGGTATGTTGTTTCCGACCAGATCGTAGTTTCCTTCCTGCGTGTAAAACTTCACAGCGAAGCCGCGCACGTCGCGCGCTAGGTCGGTCGAGCCGCGCGATCCGACGACTGTAGAAAAGCGAACGAACACAGGCGTTTGCACAGAGGGATCCTGGAGAAAATGTGCCCTCGTGTATTCGGCCATGGATTCATAAACCTGAAAGTAGCCATGTGCGGCCGTGCCGCGAGCGTGAACCACACGCTCCGGTATTCGTTCGTGATCGAAATGGGTCATCTTCTCGCGAAAGATGAAATCCTCGATCAGGGTTGGACCACGATCGCCTGCTTTGAGTGAGTTTTGATTATCGTTGACGCGAATGCCCTGATTGGTCGAGAGAAACTCACCGGCCGAGTCTTCGACATTCGGCGCGAGATCGTCGAGCTTCTGATTGTTCGCGCCGAGACCAGCTCCGTTCGTGGGTTCAACCGGGTTCTGCGTGGGATTTGATTTGTTGTTCTTTGAATTTGCTTTTGACTTATTCCTGGCCTGACTCATTTTACCTGCCCCTTTCTCGTTCTAAACACTCTGCGCAACCTCTGCGTCCTCTGCGCCTCGGCGGTTAAGTTAACCGCAGAGGCGCAGAGAACACAGAGGTTGCGCAGAGAAAAATTCGAGTTATCTCGCGGCTGCTTTCTTGCGGGCTTTCTTGGCTTTTGCAGCGTCTTCAGCAGTCGTTACGTCGCGCTCTTCTTCCGGCGGCGGCAACACGGCGGGCATCCCCAACGCCTCGATCCAGAGCTCTCGCGTCCAACCCTGCGTGTGATAGAGATGTTCGTCTTCCTCTTCTTCAACCTGCTGGTACGCGGGCATAATCAATGCCGCCTCTACTTCGTCTGCATTCTTCGCAAGCTCGCCGAGCAATTCCCAATTCAGGTGGTCCTTCGTTTCAGCAAGTACCACGCACTCAGCAGCAACAATCTGAGCCGACTGCGGATCCGCCGATCGCAGCGCCATCTCCATCGCCTTCACGAGTGAAGTACCAATGTAACGAACCACTTTACGACCGGGAGTTTCCGCGTCCGGATCCAACTCGAGTGCAGTCAAGATTTCTGTCACGATCTGTACATGGTTCTTGGTCTGTTCGAGATACTTGTTCCACTCCTCCCGCAAATCCTTGTTAACGGCACAACGCAAAGCAGTCACGTAGACCTGCACGCCGCCTTTCTCTGTTTCCAACGCCTGGTACAACAAATCCGTAGGCACTTTTGCAAGCAACATCTTATTCATCATGATTTACACCCTCCTGGTTTTAGACTTTTTATGCGGGTTGTGCCCTTGCTCGATCAACGTGAACATAAACCTCAACCCGTGTGAATTCATCGACGGGCGGCCGCGGAGGGCCGCCCCTACAGTTACGCCCAATTCGTCGCTATTACGCCGGGGGCATGGCGGGTATTTGTCTCTTACCAAAACGTCGCGTGCGATTAATCGCGGGGCGCAAGCGCCGCAACGGGCTCTCTTGTTTGACCGGCGACGGCAACGCAAGCACGGGCTGCGCGTCTAGTTCTTGCAACGCGGTCTGAATCGGCTGCAGCTTTTCATAGAACACGACAATCACTTCGTTCTTTACCATCCGCTGTACCGCCTGACGCAACGCTTCGATCTCATCGAGGATCACTTCACACTCCGTTGCCGGCGCTGCTTCACGAATGGCGCGACAAAGAATGTTCGCGACGTCGCCAGGTTTGCGCCCGCGTAAGTCGCGATCTTCACGAATGATCACTTTGTCGAAACCCTTCGCAGCGGCGCGTGCGGCACGATCGATGATCGAGTCGTCGCGATCACCGGGCACGCTTATGATTCCCGTGACTTGCCGGTCGTTCCACACCGACGTCATCTTGCAAATTGCAGCGAAAGCGTCGGTGTTGTGCCCGTAGTCAACCATCACGTGCCCGCCGTTCAAACGATAAAGATTCGCGCGCCCGGGATTGTTGGCCCAACTCGAAAAATTGATCAGGCTCTTCAACAACACATCCTGCTCGACGCCAAACGCGCGGCACGCAGCAATCGTCGCCAGCAGATTACTCACCTGAAAATCCGCAACGCCGTTCATCATCACGGGTAGGATCGAAAGGTCCGCGAGGTTACGCTGCTTGTCGCCCATCGCCTCGATCAAACCCTTGTTCCTCGCAAAATAGCCCGTGCCTCCCGCTTCTAAATGATTTCTTACGAGCGGGTTGTTTTCGTCGAGCGAGAAATAGACGACTCTCTTTGGCGCTCTGTTGATGCGCTCACATTTCATCAACTTTGCGAGATTTTCGTCGTCAGCATTCAGTATCAGCGTCCCGCCTTCTTTCACGCGCTCGGCGACGAGCGACTTGATGTAGACCACATCTTCAACCGACTTGATCCCGTCCTGACCGATGTGATCGTCGCTGATGTTCGTCATCACGCCAATGTCAGACCAGTCGTAACCAAGCCCACGTCGCAGGATTCCGCCCCGCGCCGTCTCCAGCACCGCCGCGTCGACAGCCGGATCGCCCAATACGACTTGCGCTGACTGTGGTCCAGTCGTGTCGCCATCGACAACGCGCTCGTTATCGATATAGATCCCGTCAGTTGTCGTCATTCCGACGCACAAACCCGTCGTGCTGAGAACGTGACCAATCATTCGCGTGACTGTAGTTTTGCCGTTCGTCCCGGTGATCGAAATGATCGGAATACGACTCGGCGCGCCCGGCGGATAGATCGCGTCGACAACTGCCTGGCCCACGTCGCGCGGCATGCCCGCCGACGGGAAGTGATGCATTCTCAGACCCGGCGAAGCATTTATCTCGATCACTCCACCGCTCGTCATCTCTTCAGCAATGTCGGGAATCACTAAATCGACTCCACACACGTCGAGCCCGATCAGTCGTGCAGCGCGCTCACACATGCGAGCGAGACTCGGATGAACTTTATCTGTAACGTCCTGCGCCGTAGCCCCGATGGATAAGTTTGATCGATTTGAGAGAGTGACATGTTCGCCGCGCTGCGGAATTGTGTCGAGCGACATGCCCGCGTGCTGCAAGTGAGTGATCACATCTGAATCGACTTTGATCTTCGTCAGCGGTTTTTCATGTCCATCGCCACGCAGAGGGTTTCGATTCTCAGTTGCGATTAGATCGCGTATCGCGCTGCCGCCGTCGCCGACCACATGCGGAAGCAAACGCTCGCTCGCCGCAACCATGCGGCCACCAACGATCACGACGCGATAATTTCGACCAGCAAGCATCTCCTCAATCAGGATCGCCGACGAGAATTCCTTCGCCGCTCGGAAAGCGACCTTCATCTCTTCCGGTGTCTCGACTTCAAGCGAAACGGCGTAGCCCTGACGACCATTCACCGGCTTAACAACAACTGGTCTGCCAATCTCGTCTGCGGCCTTTGTTGCTTCCCTGAGTGTGTAGACAACCTTGCCTTTCGGCACCGGGATACCATTCCGTTCCAACCGATCTTTGGTTTCGTCTTTGTCCTGGGCCAGCTCGACAGCGATCGCACTGGTTTGACTGGTCATCGCTGCCTGAACGTAGCGAAGATGCTTGCCATAACCGAGCTGAATGCGATTTCCGGTGCCGTCCCGGCGGCACGGAATGCCGCGCTTCTCAGCAGCCTGCGTGATCGCGCGAGTGGTCGGGCCCACATCTGCATCCAGAACCAATCGCTTCGCTTCTTCCAATACGGACTGAAGTTGAAACGACTTCTCACGCACGAGGGCTTCAACAAGCTTCACCGCCTGTTGCAACAGGTACGTGCTCGCCTTCTCAGCACGAAACTCGATCGCGACGTTGTAGAGGTTCCCGGTATCGTGCCGCGTCTTGCCGTGTGATCTGCCGATGCCCGTAAGCTCGGTTAACTCGAGTGCGACGTGTTCGACGATGTGTCCGAAGTAAGTTCCTTCTTCAAGTCGCGTCACAAAGCCGCCCGGTCGCCCGAGACTACAATGATGATTGTGTATTCCGGGAAGGAGCGTGAGTAGTCTGTCGTTGAAGCCGTTAAACTCACGGCTCTCGCGTTCAACAAGCTCGCCAAGATCCAGGCTCATCAAGAGCACTGGACGGTAACTATAGACATTCGGACCGTGGAGTGTGCGAATGCTTTCGATTTTCATGACCGGCTTGCCCTTCAACTTCCATGCCGCACAGAGTGATCGAAAGCTGTGTCATGAGGATGTTTAGATCATTGCAATGTGACTCGAATTAATGATGAAGTAACCACGGATAAGACGGATTAAAGCCACGGATTAAACTGGTTCCAGCATCCAGATGTCGACGCTGACTTCTTCAGCGTAGTGCAGGATGGGTTGAGTTTTTGGTTTTGGTAAACCGGCTGCTTCGATCATCGTCGAGTTCAAAGTAGTAAGGTCAACTTTGTATAACTCGTACGGCTGGTGAAAGACGCGCGCGCGAAAGAGCTCACCTTTAAACTCACTGTAGAGAACGTAACGCTCGGTGAGGAAAAATTCCCTCGTGCCCGGTTGTGCTTTCGGCAACGCATCACCAACGCCCCACGCCGCGCGGAATTGAGCGGGCGGATCGTCTTTACGCTTCAACCGATATTTGATCTTCCTCTTACCTTGTAGATCGATGTCTGCCGAGTAATAAGGCAAGTGGTAAACGGTGCGTGCGGCCAAAACTGCCGCACTGCTGTTTGCATCGAGCGAGAAGAACCATACACCCGGCACGCCGTTGTGATGTACGTACGTACGTACATTCAACTCGTGCATCTCGTCGAGACCAGGAATCGGAGGCATGTACGGCGGCAAGCCGCGAATGTCCCACATCGTGAACGGTACGATCCCGATCCAAGCTGAATTGCCATAGGTGTCGATTTCGAGTGAACGAGGAATGTGCGGGCGCAGGATGTTTGGATCGATGCGCCAGTGAATGAAAAGAAGTTTGCCCCAGTTCTGATGCATCACCGGCTGGCCGTCCGGTGGATGCCGAACGGCAAGCCGGTCAACGTCAAGAACCTTTCGCATTTAGTTTCCCTATCAACTAAGCTGCCGCTTTGCGACCACGCTCGTCTGCCGCGTGCTTCATGTCGCGGGCACTGTGCGTCAGCGAATTCGGTGCGTTCAGGTTTGCGTCAGGTGTAACACCCACACCTAGACGCTCAACCAGTTCGCCACCCAGCCAACCGCCAAGGAACGCCGCCGCAACACTGATGAATGAGAGCGCGAACGCCGCCGTCGATGGCGCGTCCGGCGAATTTCTTCGCAACAACCAACTCGCGACAAACAGGATCATCACAAACACATTCGTGAGTCCGTGCAGAAGGCCGATGCGAGCTGCGCGCGTTCCCGACGGAATATTCAAATAGTCAATCAGACCAAACACCGCAGCCAGCAAACCGCCGACGATGCCTGCTGCGATCATCCAAAATGAAACTGTCGTCCACGTTGGGTTACCAGTGACGAGATAGATTACGTCAAAGACTACCGCCGCTGAAAGAAGCCCCAGCGGATAAACGATAAGGATCGGATGAATCGCGTGTCCAAAAATCTTCGCTTTGCTTTCCATGATTGATGTAATCCTCCTTGATTAGGGACGAACGCATCAATTCCTGGGCCACGGTTAGACAGCATTACACGATTTTCAGGATTGACAGAATTTTTTAACTTAGTTTCCTGAACATCTCGTCATGGATAGCTTTAATAGCCTCGGCGGGAACCTTGGGTTTGCGATCATACGTTAGAAGACCGTTGATCTCCTGCTCGATATCAGTCAACTGGGTGTAACAAAACCCGGCAAGAAACTCGAGCGATGCGATCCCCTTCATCAGGTCGCGATACTTCTCCAACAGCTCGTCATTCGTCTCAAACGATGCATAAAACCTGTAAAGCAGATCGCGTTTCTCAGGTGGAATATCTTTCGGTATCGCGAGGAAGCCGCCGACTTCAGACAACACGATCGGCTGTCCACGAAATCTCGAGCCGCGCGCGAAGAGCGGCTTGTCGATCCAGACTTTCGAAGGTAGCTCACCGCCTTCCACTGTCTGCTTGTAACGAGTCGAGAGTTTCTCGGCGGTTGGTGTGTAGTCGTGAATCGCGCAGATGTCGGTGATGTCTGTATGTTCCCAACCGTCGTTATCGATCACAGGCCGCGTGGAATCCAGGCGTCTTGTGACGCGAACCATCCGCTCGATGAACGCATACTGGCCCGCATGCTCGGAGGCCAAACCCGGGAAGCCCATGCTTTCATTCACCGGCACCCACGCGATGACGCACGGATGATTGAAGTCGCGCCGCACAGCGTCCTGCCATTCCGCTGACAACAGGTTTTCAGACTTCGGCGACCACTCGCGCGCGTTCGGCATCTCTTCCCAAACGAGCAAGCCGAGCTTGTCGCACCAGTAAATCCACCGTGGATCCTCGATCTTCTGGTGCTTCCTGACGCCGTTGAATCCAAACATCTTTATCCAGCCGATGTCGGTCTGAAGCGCTTCATCAGAAGGTGCGGTGAGATAACCGTCTGGCCAGTATCCCTGGTCCAACACCATCTTGAGATAAGTAGGCTTACCGTTTATAAGAAATTTTCCGTGGCGCAACTCGATACCGCGCAGACCGATGTACGATCCGACTTCGTCGAGCAGGTTATTGCCGTCGTAGAGTCTGACTTGCAGATCGTAAAGATGTGGCGACTCAGGCGACCAAAGCTTCGCGTAAGGGATCGTGATGGTGAGTCGTCCAGTGGCGACGGCAGTTTGATCTTCGGCAATCGTGACACGCTTCCCTTCCTCGAGCACCTCCACTTCAATGCGCCACGCGGACGAGGGCGCGTGCAGGAAGACTGTCAACTCAAAAAGATTCCGCTTCGCGTGTGTGATGACGCGCAGCTCTTCGATGCGGATCGGCGGCACGGGTTCGAGCCAAACTGTTTGCCAGATCCCTGTGGTGCAGTAGTAGTCGATGCCTTCGGGCAAGCCGGTGAACGACTGCTTACCGCGCGGCTGTTCCGGATCCTGTCGATCCTCGACGCGCAGCATCAGTCGATTCGGGCCAGACATGAGATACGGCGCGATGTCGAATTGAAATGGAACGTGACCGCCGCGATTATGTCCGACTTCCTGCCCGTTGACCCAAACTGTGCACGCGTAATCGACCGCGCCGAAGTTCAGCAGTAGATCGCGCTTGTAGAACTCGTCGGGGAGTTCGAACGAGCGCGCATACCACACGACTTCGTGGATGCTCGTGTCGTTGATACCTGACAGCTCGGTCTGGTAACCGAATGGAACATTGATTCGCAGCGGCAACGTGCGACCGTCTTGCCAACCTTGATTCAACCCCTCATCGGCGTCGTCGAAAGCAAATTCCCATTCGCCGTTGAGATTGAACCAGATGCTGCGAACAAATTGTGGACGCGGATACTCTGGTCGGGGGACCTCTTTTTGTCTAAAAATCATTCGTAACAGTTAATGTTGTCGAGCGCTCGACTCCTACTGATCGCCCTGTGTCATTCAAATTTGAAACATCCCATGCGGTTAGGTTACCGTCGCAAATCAACCGGCCATCATCGCTGATCTCATACTGACCTGTGCGACACGAGAGCCGGTACGAGACACTGCCATTCTGACGTTTGCACAATACAATAAGTTCGCGCCCATTGGGCAGGCAGTAAACTCCTCCAACCCTGAGATCCATTGCTACCCCCCTTGCTCGTTCTACCTTTATTAGCCCGCGAAGCGGGCGATTCCGTATTTAACCTGTGAAGCAGGCGACGGCATAAAGCCTAGGTATCAGCCCGCGAAGCGGG
>DATFDT010000384.1:0-19695 GCA_035251975.1 Pyrinomonadaceae bacterium
CCCCGCGCGTCGCGCGTCCCATCGGTCTCACGTTCTTCTCATCGAAGCGAATCGCGAGGCCGTCATGAGTGGCGATGAAGATGCGCTTCGTGCCGTCGGTTAAAACAACGTCGAGCAACTGATCGCCTTCATCGACATTGATCGCGATGATGCCGTTCGTGCGAATGTTCTGGAAATCAGCCAGCGACGTCTTCTTGATCACGCCCTTGCGCGTCACCATCACGACGTGGCGGCCTTCCGCAAACTCACGCACCGGAACCACGCCCGCGAGCCTTCGATCTGACGGTATGTTGATGAGATTCACGACCGCCTTACCGCGCGCCGACGCCGCCGCATCAGGCACTTCGTGAACTTTTATCTTGTAGACCATCCCGTCGTCAGTGAAGATCATCAGGTACGCATGCGTCGACGCGATGAAGAGATGCTCGACGAAGTCGCCATTCTTCGCGGCAGCACCGAAGCGTCCTTTACCACCACGTCCCTGTCGTGAATAGGTCGTGATCGGCGTGCGTTTGATGTAACCGCTGTTCGTGACGGTGATCGCCACGTCTTCATCAGCGATCAGGTCTTCGATCGAAAGCTCAACACCTTCATCGACGATCTCTGTTCGACGTCCATCACCAAAATCTTTCTTGACTTCCTCGAGCTCTTTCGCGATGACGCGTCGCAGCGAGCGCTCATTCCCGAGAATTTCCTCGAGCTCGGCGATGAGTTTGATCACCTGCTCGTACTCGTCGATGATCTTCTGTCGCTCGAGCGCTGATATCCGTCGCAGTTGCAGATCGAGAATCGCCTGCGCCTGAATTTCTGAGAAGGCGAGACCTTCCATTGTCTTCTGCACGCGGCCCAGGTACGTCTTGAGCTGAACGTCAGACGGAATGCCTTTCCATGTTTTGACCTCACTCGTCGTTTGCAACTGGCCCTGCAGCCACTGTCGCGCTTCGTCGACCGAACGTGAATTACGGATGAGCGTGATGATGTAGTCGAGCGCGTCGATCGCTTTCGTGAGCCCTTCGAGAATATGCGCACGCGCGCGGGCCTTGCGCAGCTCGTATTCGGTTCGCTTCCGCACAACCTCGCGCCGAAACTCGATAAACGCCTCGAGCATCTGCTTGAGATTCAAGACACGCGGCTGTCCATTCACGATCGCGAGATTGATCACGCCGAATGACGACTGCATCGGCGTCAGCTTGTAAAGCTTATTGAGCACGACTTGCGGCACCGCATCGCGTTTCAACTCGACCACGATGCGCATGCCAGTGCGATCTGACTCGTCACGCAGATCGGAAATACCTTCGATCTTCTTCTCGTTGATCAATTCGGCAATGCGTTCGAGCAAACGGGATTTGTTGACCTGGAACGGAATCTCGGTGATGACGATCGCATCGCGCTCCTGCGCGCCGCGTCCGATCCGGTCGATGCCGGCGCGCGCGCGTATCTGCAACACGCCGCGGCCCTCTTCATACGATTTTCTGATCTCGTCGCGACCGTAGATGAAGCCGCCGGTCGGAAAGTCAGGACCCGTGACGATCTTCGTGAGATCCTGAACAGTGGTCTCGGGATCTTTCAACAACAACAACGTCGCTTCAACAACTTCGGTGAGATTGTGTGGCGGAATCTTCGTCGCCATTCCGACTGCGATACCGTCTGAACCATTGATCAAAAGGTTGGGAACACGCGTCGGTAAAACTGTCGGCTCGCTGAGCGACTCGTCGTAGTTTGGCTGAAATACAACCGTCTCTTTCTCGATGTCGGCAAGAACTTCATTCGCCAAGCGCGCCATGCGGATTTCGGTGTATCGCATCGCCGCTGCTGCATCGCCGTCGACCGATCCGAAGTTGCCCTGTCCGTCGATCAGCGGGTAACGCATCGAGAAGTCCTGGGCCAGGCGCACGATGGTGTCGTAAACGGGCATGTCGCCGTGCGGGTGATACTTACCGATAACGTCGCCAACGATGCGAGCGCTCTTCTTGTACGCCTTGTTGTACGTGTTGCCGAGCTCGTGCATGGCCCACAACACGCGCCGGTGCACGGGCTTCAGTCCGTCGCGAACGTCGGGCAGCGCGCGGCCGATAATTACCGACATCGCGTAGTCGAGATACGACCGCCGCATCTCGTCTTCGATGTTTATATGATTGCGTTCAGAAGTTGTTTCCATCTAGTAGCCTTTCCAGTACAATCCGCGACACAGTTAGCCCCTGCTGAAGAGATACCGAGCTTGAGTTTGGCGCTTTTCGGGGGAGAAAAAACGGGTGAAGCATAGGGCTCAAAGTAGCCCGTATTTTAGCCTTTTTTGAGTGTGATTGGCAAACACGAAATAGGCGAAAACTCTAATAAAATCAACAGCTTCGTGTAACCACTCCCGACGTTTTTCGGAACCGTTCTCACGTCCGTCGGCTCCCATGAGTGAACAGCGAAATTGGAAACGAATTCGCGAACGTCTGCCACTCTCGCTACCCGTGCGCGTGCGTGGCCGCGAAACGCCGACTTTCGAGTGGACCGAGGTGACACGGCTCACGAATGTGACCCCGTTTGGCGCCGGTTTTAAACTCAAACATCCCACCGAAAAGGGTCGCCTTTTGCACATGACGATCCCGATGCCACGGCAGTTGCGCGTGTTCGATCATGTGGAAGACCAGTACAAGATCTGGGCGGTCGTGAGGTATATCAAGACCTCGATTGTTGAAAACAAGACCGTGTTTGAAGTCGGCGTCGCGTTCATCGGTAAGCGTGCGCCGGCGAGTTATGAAACTGAGCCGTGGAAGCGTTACGACATTTCAACGTCGATTTTCCAGGCGCTCTCTGCTCCTGAAGAAATGCTGACGCCGCTTTCAACTGAGGATCAGCGCGCTCACACGCGACATAACATCGCTGTCGATATGCGAATCGAGATCGTGGATCCGAATGGCGAAGTGATTGAAAGTGAACACACGGTGACGGAAGACATCAGCATTAAAGGCGCGACGCTTTTTACGACACTCGAGGTGCCGCTGGGTCGGTTTGTTCGTTTGACGAGCGAGCAGTACCGGATCACCGTGCACGCAGCCATTCGCTCGCGCAGTAAAGGCGCGGATGGGGTTCCGAGAATTCATGTCGAGTTCATAGATAAGGAATGGCCGTTGTAAGATAACCACCCAAACAAGTGAGTACTGTAAGTAACAACGGCACCGTTAAACGAGAGGATCCGCGCGCAGCGGCGAGCACCACGATGCTGCCGCAATGGGCGCTGAACCGGATTCGGCCCGTCGTTGGCGCATTTAGCCGCTTGTTCTGGAAGATTGAGTTCCGGGGGGTTGAGAACGTGCCGGAGCGTGGGGGAGTAATCGTGGCGGCGAATCACCAGACGTACATCGACCCTTTCTGGCTTTCGCTGCCGATCAAACGACCGACGCGGTATCTTGCGTGGAGTGCGGCATTCCGCTGGCCTGTTGTTGGGACGGGTCTGAAGTTGCTCGGCGCCTGGCCGCTCGCACTCGAGGGAAGTGATCCGGCGGCGATACGTACGTCGTTGCAGTGGCTGCGTAATGGTGGCGTGGTGGTGATCTTTCCGGAGGGTGCGCGGAGTACGGATACAGGGGCGCTGGATCGATTCAAAGCGGGTGCGGTGCGTTTAGCTATGGAAGCGCAGGTGCCGATACTGCCGGTGACGATCAAGGGTGGAAATCGTGTGTGGCCACGGGGCTGGCGCTTTCCGAGACCGGGGAAAGTCGTGGTGACCTATCACCCGCTCTACTACCCGGAGCCATGTTCGAACGAAGAAACGCGTGCGTGCGCGCGCCGCGAGAGTGAACGTCTCGCACAAGTAATCGCCTCAGCTTTGTAGATCACAAAAGGCACAAACTCTCCCTTTCTTCTTTTGTGCTTTTTGTGGTCCTTTTTGTGCCTTTTGTGATCTACTTCTTGAGCACGTGCATCATGGCGTCGTGGATGAGTCCGTTCGTCGCGAGGACCTGTTCGTTATAGATGTCGAGAGGCTGATCGTTGAAGTTCGTCACCTTGCCACGGGCTTCGAGGATCAATACTGCGCCGGCTGCGATGTCCCAGGGGCTTAGGCCGTCTTCCCAGAAACCATCAAAGCGTCCACACGCTACGTACGCGAGGTCCAGCGCCGCTGATCCATCACGTCTGACAGCCTGCGCATTCATCGTGAAGTTTGTGAAGTCGCGCGCGAAGTCCGGGCGCTCACGCACGTTGTACGGAAAACCCGTGCACAACATCGCGCCACTCAACTCCTCAACTGACGACACACGAATTTTTCTGTCGTTCAACGTGGCGCCGGATCCACGCTCCGCCGCAAACATCTCATCGCGCATCGGATCGTAAACAACTCCGATCTCCAACTGCCCATCGCGCTCCAACGCGATCGAAACACAGAAACACGGGTAACCATGCGCGTAGTTTGTCGTGCCGTCGAGCGGATCGATGATCCACTTCCACTCGCTGCGCCGGCCACCCGTCAACACCGCCTCGCCCGACTCCTCTGCGAGAATTCCATGTTGTGGATAGTAAGAACGGATGCGTTCGATGATGAGGTTTTCAGCGGCGATGTCGGCTTCGGTGACGAGATTGATGTCGCCCTTTGTACTGACCTTCGCGGTGCCCAGTTTTTGGACCAGCAGGTTTCCCGCCTCACGCGCGGTTTCAGTGGCAAAGTTAAGCATAGGAAACCGTTAGACAAGATTTACAAGATTTTTCACGATGTACATGTAAATCCTGAAAAATCTTGTAAATCCTGTCTAAGACTTATCCGACAACAACGGTATCTTAATCTGCTTATCGCGCGCTGTATCTTCAGCTTCCTCGTAACCCGCATCGACGTGTCGCGCCACACCCAAACCGGGATCGTTCGTTAACACGCGATTCAAGCGCGTCGCGGCTTCTGCCGTTCCGTCTGCGACCGAAACCTGTCCAGCATGCAATGAATATCCAATCCCAACACCGCCGCCATGATGAAACGAAACCCAACTCGCACCACTCGCCGTGTTCAGCAACGCGTTGAGTATGGGCCAATCAGCGACAGCATCAGATCCGTCTTTCATCGCTTCGGTTTCCCGGAATGGCGATGCGACTGAACCCGTGTCGAGATGATCGCGCCCGATCGCGATCGGCGCCTTCAGATCGCCGCGCTTCACGAGATCGTTGATCGCTTCGCCCATCTCGGCACGTTCACCGTAACCAAGCCAGCAGATACGCGCCGGCAATCCCTGGAAGTGAACGCGATCGCGCGCCAGGCGCAGCCAGCGATTCAACGTGCGGTCGTCAGGAAACATCTCGAGCGCGAGATCGTCAGTCTTGCGGATGTCTTCTGCCTCGCCGGACAGCGCGACCCAGCGAAACGGTCCTTTACCTTCGCAGAAAAGAGGGCGAATGTACTCCGGCACGAAACCCGGTATCTCAAACGCGTCCTTGCAACCCGCATCAAACGCCTGCTTGCGAATGTTGTTACCGTAATCGAAAGCGACTGCGCCTGCGCGTTTCAACGCCAGCATCGCCTCGACGTGCCGCGCCATCGACTCCATCGACTTTTCTACATAGGCCGTGGCATCTTTCGTACGCAACTCTGTAGCTTCGTCGAGCGTCATTCCTGCCGGCACGTAGCCATTCAACGGATCGTGCGCGCTCGTTTGATCGGTAACTGCATCGACTTGTACACCACGGCGCACGAGCTCCGGCAACACTTCTGCGCAGTTACCAACAAGGCCGACAGAAATCGCACGCTTTTGTTCGCGCGCGTCGTCGCAGATGTCGAGCGCTTCGTCGAGCGTCATTGCTAGTCGATCGCAGTAGCCGGTGCGAACGCGTCGCTCGATGCGCGCCGGATCGACGTCGATGCCGAGAAACACAGCGCCGTTCAACGTGGCCGCGAGCGGCTGTGCACCACCCATCCCCCCCATACCGCCTGACACGACGAGCTTGCCCGAAAGATCGCCGCCAAACTGCCTGTCAGCCATCGCGGCAAACGTCTCGAACGTGCCCTGCACGATGCCCTGCGTGCCGATATAGATCCAACTGCCCGCAGTCATCTGGCCGTACATCATCAAACCGCGGCGTTCGAGCTCGTGAAAATGTTCCCAGTTGGCCCACGCGCCGACAAGGTTGGAATTCGCGATCAGAACGCGGGGCGCGTGCTCGTGAGTACGAAAGACAGCGACGGGCTTGCCTGATTGGACCAGCAGTGTCTCATCATTCTCGAGCGCACGCAGCTCGCGTACGATCGCGTCAAAGCTGGCCCAGTTTCGAGCAGCTTTACCGGCGCCGCCGTAGACGATCAGATCATCGGGACGCTCCGCAACGTCCGGATCGAGATTGTTCATCAGGCAACGTAGCGCCGCTTCCTGGTGCCAACCTTTGCAACTTAACTCAGCACCGCGCGGCGCGCGAATTACTCTGTTTTCCATCAGTCCTGCGCGTTCCAAAAGCGGCTAAACCAACCGGCTTTTCCTTCCTTCTGCACGAGTTGTCCAAACTCGCCGGGGTCGAGCCACACACCGCTACAGTTATCGCAGGTATCAATCATGACGCCTTCGAAGTCGCTCTCTGTTAAATTCCCGTCACAACGCGGACACTTCATCGACGAAAGACCCGCGGCCTTGGCCTCTGCGGCGACTTTCATCTTCGCACGCAGCTTTTCCAACGCTTCCTGGTTTTTCTTATGAAAGTATTCTCCTTCGAGACCTCGTCTGCGGTCGTCCATTGGGTTCGACATTGATAGTTCCTCCACTTTACACAGATTGAAAATCACCACGGATGATCGCTGCTGTAAGCTTTTCGATGTCGCCCGCCATCGCGCGATCCTGCGTCAGCGGCGCTACGTGACTGCGCACGATCTCGTACGCCTGCTTCACGCCGCGTCCTGGTGCAAGCGGCGCATGATACTCCAACGCCTGCGCGCCTGCCATCAACTCGATCGCCGTCGCCATCTCCGCCAGCTTCACAATCCCGCGCAACTTCGTCGCCGAAGTCATGCCCATCGAGACATGATCTTCTTTGCCGCCGTCCGTCGGCACGTTATCGATACTCGCCGGATGCGCGAGCACTTTCGCTTCGTTCAAAAGGGCGACCGCAGTCACTTGCAGCATCATGAATCCCGAAGAAATCCCCGGATGCGCGGTCAGAAACGGCGGTAGCCCTTCGTTTGAATCAGGATTGACTAAACGATCGATGCGACGCTCAGTGATACTCATCAAGTCTGTCAAAGCAATGGCGGCGTAGTCAAAAACGAGTGCGAGCGGCGCGCCGTGAAAGTTTCCGCCTGACAACACTTCACCCGTGTCCGAAAAAACGAGTGGATTGTCCGTCGCGCTGCCGCTCTCGATCTCGACGACCTGTTTCGCGTGATCAAGCGCCGTGCGAATCGCGCCATGCACCTGCGGCATGCAACGCAAACTGTAAGCGTCCTGCACGCGTGGATCGCCGACGAGATGCGACTGCCGGATCTCGCTGTCTTGCAACAACTCTCGCAAGTGCGCAGCGACCGCAAGCTGTCCCGGGTGTGGACGCGCTGCATGAATGCGCTCGTCGAATGCGACCGGCGTGCCTTTCAAAGATTCGAGCGACATCGCGCCTGCGACGTCCGCCAGTCGAACAAGCCTTTCTGCGCGATGAAGCGCAAGCGCACCGACTGCGCCCATCGCCTGCGTGCCGTTGAGCAGCGCGAGCCCCTCTTTCACTTCCAATTGCAGCGGTGCGATCTGCGCGCGCTCGAGAGCCGTCGCCGCGGGCAATCGTTCGCCTTCGTAGAAAACTTCGCCCTCGCCGATTGCTGCGAGCGCGAGGTGTGCGAGTGGCGCCAGATCTCCGCTCGCGCCGACGCTTCCTTTTTCCGGAATAACCGGCGTCACGCGTTTTTCGAGCATCGCTACAAGAGTGTCGATCACGAGTGGTCGCGCGCCACTGAATCCTGACGCGAGAACATTCGCGCGCAACAGCAACATCGCGCGTGCTTCCGGCTCTGACAACGGCTCACCGAGACCACACGAGTGACTGCGCACAAGATTCAGTTGCAACTGGATCAGATCGGCGCGATCTATACCGACGTCTGACAGCTTGCCGAAACCTGTGTTGACACCGTAAACAGTGCGCCCCTGCGTGACGATATCCTGGACCACCGCGCGCGCCTGCTCAACGCGCACGCGTGCGTCGCTACCGAGAACAACCTGTTCCCGGCCCTCGGCAATGTCTACGATTTGCTGGAGTGTGAGTTGTTGACCACTAAGCTGAAGCATGGACTAACTACGAACCTCAGCTCGCGTCTCGGGTGTTTCGGAAATATCGATCTTCTTGAACTCGGCGGTTGCTTCGCGGCTGCGCACTCGTTGGCGCGCGCGTTTCGCGCGGACTGTGGTGCGCCTCGTTATTGGGGCTGTCCAGCTTGTCATTCGTTTAAATGGTCGTAATGAAAACTCGTGTCTCGGCAAAACCTCGCCCGTCGCTTCGCGCAGTCGAACAGTTCCAATCGCAAAACCAAATACGGCAGCATTAAATACTATCCCGACGACGAAGACTATCCAACCGGGCACGATACCAACCGTAGCGCGATCGATGAAAACATTGAAGTCACGCGCGGGTAAAGGCGAAAGATAAACCTTCAGGTTCCAGCTCAGTGCGAGAAGGACAAAAATCCAAAGATAGTTTCGGCGCAAACGGCGCCCGACAGCTTCCCACTCTGTGATCGTGAAGTGCGGCGTCGTGAGATCAGCCGCGAGGTGCTCGGCCCACGACTCGTCGGCAGGTCTGCTGTCCGGCATCAGGAGGTGCGCAAAGTAGCCCGTCTCGAGAATTCTCACGCGACTGGACCAGATCTCGTAGTAACGATAACGGCGCGCTTCCATGAGCAGGAAGATCATGACCAGGATCGAGTTGATCGGAATCACGAAGTGCGGGTTGTTTGGAGAACTGAAAACGAACGAAAGCGTCGCGCCTGCGGTAAGCACGGCCCAGTTTGTAGTGGTATCGAGTCGATTGCGCCAGGTGTTTGAGCGTTGTACTTCGCCGCGATAGAAGTGGATCATCGCGGTGTTGAATTCGCTGGGCGTCATGCGGCGCATTAGCCCTCCGGGTGATTGCGGGCTGATATCCGCCAACGGCTCGGCTGAAGGCGTCGTCCTGAGCCTGCCGGTTACCCTATCTGACGATAATTGACCACTACTTCTATGACTTGCTTCGGTGGACATTGGACTTGAATGGATCACGCCGCCAGAGTGGGGCGCGGAACTCCGGAAACTGATAATAGCACGTAACACCGAAGGTGTTCGCTAATTTCAGCCCAAGGTTGGAGCGCAGCGACAACCTTGGGTACAAATCCAAAGATACTAACCCTGTAAGGGTTCGGCGGTTGGCTAACCCTTTCTGGGTTTAAGATCGTTGTGCTTGATCCCAGGGTTCTCGCAAGCTCGAACCCTGGGCTAAAATTAGCGAACGCCTTCGGCGTATTTGACACTCTTTCAGCGTGCGCCCTATAGTGGCCGTTCGTTGGAATCAGAGTTGGATGAGCAGTGGATGCAGCAGGCACTTGTGGCCGCGCGCGAAGCACAGGCAATCGGTGAAGTGCCCATCGGCGTCTGCATCGTTAGCGAAAACCAACTCGTCGCTGTTTGCGGAAACCGTACGCGCACCGACTGCGATCCGACAGCCCACGCTGAAATCGTTGCGCTTCGCGAAGCTGCCCGTAAACTCGGGAATTACCGGCTCACCGGAGTGGATGTCTACTCGACGATTGAGCCGTGCGCGATGTGCGCCGGAGCCTTGATACAGGCGCGAGTGAGACGCTTGATTTACGGCGCACCAGACGAACGCGCGGGGGCAGTCATCAGTCGCTTTCGTATCTGCGACACAGATTTTTTGAATCACCGGATTGAGATCAGCGCGGGCGTGCTGGAAGCGGAGTGTCGCGCGCTGATGCAGGAGTTTTTCCAGACGCGGAGAGGTCGCATAGTGGATTAGTGCACCGGTCTCGAAAACCGGAGTGGGTTTACGCCCACCGTGGGTTCGAATCCCACCCTCTCCGCCACAAAATTTTTGGACTTACTCCCTGGAGAGGTGCAGGAGTGGTTGAACTGGCAGCACTGGAAATGCTGTGAACGGGGAACCGTTCCGTGGGTTCGAATCCCACCCTCTCCGCCATAAACATTTCGATTTCCCCGACGCCCCCGCGTAACAAAGATTAATCTACATTGGGGGACGTCGATGAGCGACGACAAGTTAGCGATCGAAGAGACAAGGCGCGCGGCGCAGCACGAGTCGGTAAAGAGTCAGGTTGAAGGCGAAGTACAGGCTGAGATCGGCGAGCGCGCCGCAGCCAAGGCAGCGCCGGGCGAATCACAGAGAATCGATCAAGTCGCCGGTGAGTTTCGTTCGAAGGCAGTAAACGAGGTCGTTGAAACTGAGCGTGAAGTCGAGCGCTCGCGCGGGCTGGCGCGAATTTCCCAGGTCGTCGATTACATCTTCTGGGTAATCTACGCACTGCTCGGAATGCGTTTTCTGCTGGCGTTGATGGCCGCACGCAGCACCGCCGGGTTCGTACAGTTCATTGTCGCGATTAGTAACCCGTTTTACGCGCCTTTTCGCGGAATTGTCGCGAGTCCGAGCACAGACAGTGGTCACACCTTGCTCCTTCCGATAGTTGTAGCGATAATCGCCTACGCGCTGCTACATCTGGCTATCAATGGACTACTGCGGATGTTCGCGCATCGAAAGACAGAGATTTAGGTTTATCAGATCCCGGGCTCCGCACAACGCTCGCCATGTGAACCCCGCCAGGCCGGGAACGGAGCAACGGTAGCAACGGCAGCGTGTGTTGCGGGAAAGTCCGGGGTCTGGCCAGTTCGCTACTCACTTCAAAAACAAACGACACAAATGGCCTATCAAGTAATCGCTCGCAAATGGCGTCCGCAAACGTTCGACGAAGTAACAGGCCAGGAACCGATCACGCGGACTCTCCGCAACGCCATCGAGCATCAGCGGTTGCACCACGCTTATCTCTTCTCGGGCGCGCGCGGCGTTGGTAAAACAACCAGTGCGCGGTTGCTCGCGAAAGCGCTCAACTGTCACAAAGCAAAAGAACCAACACCGACACCATGCCGTTCAGACGATCCGGATCAGTGTCCGTCGTGTCGTGAGATCACGGAAAGCCGCTCGATCGACGTGCAGGAGATCGACGCTGCGTCAAACACGGGGGTCGACAATGTGCGCGACGCGATCATCGCGAGCGTCGGTATCGCACCCGCGCGCGATCGCTACAAAGTCTTCATCATCGACGAAGTTCATATGCTCTCCGGCGCCGCGTTCAACGCATTGTTGAAGACGCTCGAAGAGCCGCCGCCGCGCGTGGTCTTCATCATGGCCACGACCGAGCGTCACAAAGTTCCGGAAACAATCCTTTCGCGCTGCCAGCAGTTTGAATTTCGCACGATTGCGACCGCAAAAATTCTCGAGCGACTCAAACTGATCGCGAAGTCGGAAAAGATCTCGATTCCTGACGACGCGCTGCGCGAGATCGCGCGCACCGGCGAAGGCTCGATGCGCGACGCACAGTCAGCACTGGACCAGGTGATCAGTTTCGCAGGCGACAAGATCAAGAAAGAAGACGTGGAGACGGCGCTTGGCGTCGCGGGCGCTGACATTCTCAAACGCATCATTGACAGCATTGCAGAAAACAGGCCGGCGGAAGCGATCGCGGCCGTGGACGACATCGTGATGCGTGGTCACGATCTGCGAAACTTCTGTCGCGATCTGCTCGCGCACTTCCGCGACTTGCTGGTGACGAAAGTCTCGGGCAACGAAGAGTTGTTGGAAGCTGCAGTGTGTGAGCCGGCAGAGTTGAAACGTCAGGCAGCGTTGTTTTCGGAATCCGATCTGGTGCGCTTCTTTCACTCGCTCGCCGAAACTGAAACTAAACTGCGTGCCGCAACTCAGCCGCGCTACCAGCTCGAGATCGGGATCGTCAAACTGATGGAGCTGCGCGGCGTCGAGAGTATCAACGAGATCCTTCAACGCCTTTCCGCACTCGAAACAGGCGCAGCATCTTCGACAACGAGAATTCCGTCAGGCCCATCAGGATCGGGCGGTAGTCCTGGTAAGATCACTCCTGAGCGTCCGACTTCTCGTCCCGCAGGATCGTCGTTCACTGCCGCTGCCGCCGTCTCGCCCGCGCTCGAAGCCACTGCACCCCCGGCTGAGCTCTCTACGATCGAGCGAGTGAAAAGTGTTTTAGAGCGCCAACGAAAAATGTTGCTGATACCCGCGCTCGAAGCCGCGCAGGCGATAGTGTTCGAAGAGACCGAGATGTGCATCGAGTTTGCGCCCGATGCGCGTCACTTCCGCGATACGCTTTCGAAAGCTGACAACAACAAGTTCGTGCGTGATGCGTGTCGTGAAGTTACCGGCAAAGAGATGGGCGTGCGGATTATCGTGAAAGATCCGGCGGCCGACGGCGAGCCACTCAGCCGCCAGGACGAGGAGCGACTGGAGAAGCAACGGCTACGCGAGATGGCGGAAAGTAACCCGGCTGTCCAGACGATGCTGAAGACTTTCCGGGGCGAGATCGTGGATGTGCGGCGCGTCGACGGCGAGCGCTAAACGAACAAATCCCGCGCGCCTGTCGTATGTGCTTCCACTTGTGGAGGTAGCTGAAACGATGCGTGATCCAGTGTTGGCGGGAGTTTTGAGTTTGATTATTCCGGGCGTTGGGCAGCTATACAACGGCCGCATACTGGCGGGGATTCTGTGGTTGATCCTGACGCCTGGTTTTTGGCTTGGGACGGGCGGCACGCTCGGGTGGATCTGCCACATCGTCTCAGCATACTGCGCGTATTCCTACGCTAAAGAACACCCAGTTAGAGTTTAGACAGGATTTACAAGATTTCTCAGGATTGACAAGATCTTTTCTGTTAATCCTGAAACATCTTGTTAATCCTGTCTAAGGCTTTTCCGCAGGTTTTTTGGGTGGTTTTGCTTTCGGGATATCGTTCTCGTCGATCACCGCATTTTCCAGCTTCGACGCACCTCTCAATAACGGCGGCAACTTAGTCACGGGAAGACTCACCGTCGCTATCGGATCGACACGCCTGAGAATGGCGCCACCACGCCCCGCAACCCAAACATTCGTCCCGCCACGATAAGCAATCGAAAACAACGATGTGCTCGTGATCGACGGCTGGATTTCCCAGGTCTGCCCGGCATCTTTGCTGTGAATGATGCTGCCCTGCTCACCTACAACCAGCACGTCATTCCGGCTCGCGAGCGCGACACCAAACAGATTACCGTTTATGCCACTCTCGAGATCTTTCCACGTCGCACCACCGTCGTCCGTCCGCAGCACAACGCCACGCGCACCGACGATGTAACCGCGCTGCGCATCAGCAAACGCGAGCGCATACAACCACTCTTTCAAATTCTGATCGACGCGCTTCCAGTGTTCACCACCATCTTCCGTGCGCAGGATCGTGCCTCCCGAGCCGACCGCGGTACCATGCAGCGGATCGACAAACTTCACGTCTTCGAGCCAGTTGAGTGAATTCGTGCGCTGGAACTCCCAGCTCACACCTTCGTCCTTCGTATGCCAAACGGCCCCGCGCGCACCGACGACCCAACCCTCGGTTGGCGACACAAACGAAACACCAAACAGATCCTCCGTCGCGGGACTCGGAACGCGCTCCCACGTGACGCCGTTGGTGACCGAACGAAGAATCGTGCCCTTATTACCGACCACCCAACCGGATTTTTCCGTCACAAAAGTGACCGCATTCAGCGTTACCGTCTCTCCGGAAGGACGGATGGTCCAACTCTTACCGCCGTTAGCAGTGTAGAGAATCTTTCCACGCTCACCGACGGCCCAGCCGTGCGAGTTATCGATGAAAAAGATGTTGGCGAGATCGTCGCGGCCGCCTTCGGTGAGTCGTTGCCACGATAGACCACCGTCGTCGGTGCGCACGACGAGTCCATCAGAACCGGCGGCCCAACCGAGCGACTCGTCCGAGAAGTAAAGCGTGGCGAGGCGTGGACTCGTGCGAACATTCACCGGCAGCCAAATGTTTCCCCCGTCCCCGGTAGTCAATATGACGCCATTCTCGCCGGCGGCCCAGCCGTGCATATCGTCAGTAAAGAAGACTGTATGAAGATCGGTAGTGACGAGACTGTCTTTGATGGACCACGATTCACCGCCGTCTTCTGAATTTAGAATCGTGCCGCGATAACCAACCGCAGTTGCTTTCTTTTCAGAAGTGAATGTGACGCCGGTAAGCGCGAAGTCCGTTAGTTTCTTCGACTGCTTCCAATCAACGCCGCCATTTGTGGTGAAGAGCAGTGTTCCGTGTGAACCCGCTGCGATTCCGTTTTTCGCATCGACGAAAGTAATTGAAAACAGATGCGCAGATGTTTGACTCAACTGAGGCTTCCAGGTCTTCCCCCCGTCAGTCGTCGAAATGATCGAGCCGAACGTGCCGACGGCCCAACCGAGCAGAGGATTCTTCGGCGCGAAAGTTACGGAAAAAAGATGATCGCGAACACCACTCGGTCGCAGCACCCATTTGTCACCGCCGTTGGTCGTCGTCAGCACCACGCCGCGCGCACCGGTGATCACGAGGCGCGAGCGATCCTTTACGTAAAGGCCGTAAAGCGTCGTTTGGGCCGGACTGGACTGCTCTTCCCATTCAAAACCGCCGTTATCCGTGGTCAGCACAACCCCATTGCTGCCGACTGCCCAACCATGTTTTTTATCGGAAGCAAATTTGATGGAATTGATGGAATTGCCCTGCGGCAGGGGATTCTGCCACTGCCAGCCACGCATCGGATCCTGGGCGCGAGCCGCAGGCGCGAGGAGGCAGATTAGCAGCAAAACAGTTTTTCTGAGCATGGGCTGATGGGGAGGCGCGATTATAGTGCTACAGATCCGTGGTTTCAATGACACCGAGCTGGTCGACGGTATCTCGCAGGATCGATTGTTCGACGTGACCGGCGGCGGCAATGCTGCGCGCGGCGTGGTCGGCGGCTTCCTGCAATACGTGACCGGCGTGACCGCGCGTCCATTCCCAATGGACTTTGTGCGCCTTCGCCGCGCGATCCAGGCGCTCCCACCACGGAAGGTTAGCCTTTCTGCGAAAACGTCCATTCATCGTCTCAACAACATATTTCGAATCTGTGAAGATACTGACCTGGCAAGGTTGAGTTAACGACTCAAGTCCCACCGCGGCTGCGGCGATTTCAGCCTGCTGGTTCGTCGCCTTGCCTAGATACTCGCCGACAGCGCGCCAGTAACCTTTGTAACCAAGCAATGCGACTGCCGCGGCGCGACTCGCTTCCTTTCCGTTGCCAAGACTCGAGCCGTCGCAGAAAATCGCGACCTGCTTGAGCGCAGAAGTTTGTTGGTTATCGTTTCGCACGGTTGAGATTTGAACAGTTGGGACGTAGCCTATCATGCTATCGACGGAAATTGTAGAATCGGGGAAATTATGAGTGGACTATCAGCTAAAGAATGTGTGCCGTGTCGTGGTGGCGTGCCGCCGCTGACTGCAGAAGAGATTGCGAAGCTCCTGCCGGAGTTGGATGGTTGGGAGGTTGTTAACAATCATCATTTGAAGAAGCGTTATCGATTTTCAAACTTTCGCGAGTCGCAGGAGTTTGTGAACCGCGTCGGTGATCTGGCGGAGGAGCAGGGACATCATCCTGATATTTGTTTTGGGTGGGGAAACGCGGAGATCACGATCTGGACGCACAAGATCGATGGTCTAACTGAAAGCGATTTCATCCTCGCGGCTAAGATCGATAAGCTGTAAGAACCTCATCAACCATCCGTGTAAGGCTGAAGTTTTTAGCCGCGGATTTTACGGATTGGGTGGCGATGGCGCGTCGCTTCTCGGGATCGGAAAGCAGATCTATCACGGATCGAGCCATGTGTTCCACGTTGCCGATTGGAACGAGAACGCCTGTGTTGCCATTATCAATCACTTCGCGGGCGCCTTCGGTTGCGGTGGCGACGACAGCAGTTCCGGCGGCCATCGCTTCGACGATCGCTAATCCGAATGATTCAGTTTCTGACGCGGAAACAAACACATCCATCGCGCACAACAACTTCTCCGCATCATCCAGCCAACCGAGAAAATAAAAACGCTCGCTTAGACCTAACTCGTTGACCAGCGCCTCAAGCTGCTTTTGTACTTCGCCGATTCCAGCGAGCACAAACCGCGTCTCCGGAAAACGCGCCGCAACGATCGCCGCCGCTCGAATAAAGTCGTCGTGACGTTTCAACGTCCTTAACTCACCAATACTCCCAACCAGCAAACAATCAACCGGGAATCCCATGCTGCGCAGAAACTGCACTCGATCGAAACTCGCACGCGCGCGACTAAACCGCTCCACATCGATCCCATTCGGGATCACTGCAATTTGTTTTTCGTTGACAACATCCGACGCACGCAACTCGTGGGCGACGGCATTCGACACTGCAATTACGCGTGTTGCTCGCGCGAGCGTGTGACGATGCAGTCGATTGAGTTGAAACAAAACATGACGCGTCGCGATGAACTTCGTTTTCGAATTACGGCGCGCGGCGTACGAAGCGAGTGAGTAATCACGCGCCATGTGTGCATGCACGATCTCTATTCCATTACGCCGCACAAACCTCTCGAGCTCATGCGCGCTCCGCACGTCGAGAGCGTTTCGCAACGGCAGTGTAAAAATGCGATTGGCAGATAATTGCAAGTGTCGCGGTATCGGCGAATGTGGACGCACTGCGACGTACAGCTCGTGTCCGCGATCAACAAGTGCATTCGTGAGATCAGCAAGATAACGCTCGCCGCCGCCGAAAGACGAAGCTGAACTGATCTGGAGGATCTTCAATCTGAATGTCCGTACGAAAGCCGTCCACAGATTACGACCGATCACACAGAAATCTGCGCAATCTATGATGGCATACGTGTTGCCAACTGCGATCTCAAATAGAACTGTCTGTTGGAGGATTGTATGGCCAAGGCAAATTCTGTAAAGGCAAATTTAGTAACAGCCCTTTTTAAGAGCAAAATAGCCGCCGAGTCGGCCGTCGACGCGCTCATGAAACGCGGCTTCAACCGCGACGACATCAGCGTACTCATGTCCGACGCCACTCGATCCAAGGAGTTTGCTCTGCAAACACGCACACATGCTGCTGACGGTTTGGGAATCGGGGGCGCCGTTGGCGGAGCCGTAGGCGCTGTTCTCGCGGCGATCGCCGCGGTTGGGACAACGCTGTTTCTTCCCGGAATCAATCTCGTGATTGCTGGTCCAATCGCAGCAGCGCTCGCAGGCGCAGGCGCAGGCGGAGCGACGGGTGGATTGATCGGTGCACTGATCGGAGCAGGCATTCCGGAGTATCGCGCCAAGGTTTACGAGGCGGGTATCAAGGGTGGCGGAATTCTGATCGGCGTGGAAGCACGCGATGACGAAGAGGTTGAACGCCTCGAAGAGTTGATGAATGAGCTCGGAGGCGAACACGTTCGGACTGAATAACAATAACCAGGAGGGTTAGCAATGGGTCTACCGAATAGAGATGAAGTTGAAGGAAAATGGGATCAGGCTAAAGGCAAAACGAAAGAGACTATTGGCAGAGCGCTTAACGACGACGATCTCGCCGCAGAGGGCCAGGCAGATGATGCAGGCGGCCAGGTGAAGGAAGGCTTTGGCAAAGCACGAAGAAAAGTTGGCGAAGCAATCGAAGACGTTGGCGACGCAATAAGCCGGTAACCAAAAACCATCCACAGATTACACAGATTGAGTCTGTGTAATCTGTGGATTCTTAAGTCTTTCTTTGGCGAGTTGTGCCTTTTTGTGGCAAGATCCGTTTGACGATGGTGCAACAATCCCCTGAACAAGCCGCTAAAACCAGAATAGAAACTGACACGATGGGTGCAATCGAGGTCCCCGCCGATCGCTACTGGGGAGCTCAGACGCAGCGCTCACTTCATCACTTCAACATCGGCAACGATCTGATGCCGCGCGAGATGATTCGCGCGCTCGGCATTCTCAAGAAGGCCGCCGCGCTGGTGAACGAAGAGCTCGGCAAGCTCTCTTCTGATAAAGCAAGACTGATCGTGCAGGCGTGCGACGAAGTTATCGAAGGCAAGCTCGACGATCAGTTTCCACTGCGCGTCTGGCAGACGGGCAGCGGCACGCAAACCAATATGAACGCGAACGAAGTGATCTCGAATCGCGCGATCGAGATCGCCGGCGGCGTCATGGGAAGTAAGAAGCCGATTCACCCGAATGACGACGTCAACATGTCGCAGTCGTCAAACGACACATTTCCGACCGCGATGTACATCGCCGCAGCCGAGCAGTTAAATAAACTCATTCCGCGGATTCAGGAGCTGCACGACGCGATTGCCGCAAAGGCGAAAGAGTTTGCCGGCGTCGTAAAAATCGGCCGAACGCACCTGCAGGACGCGACGCCGCTCACAGTCGATCAGGAAATGGGTGGCTGGGCAAATCTCGTCGCACGTGACGTCGAGCGATTGAAAATGGCGCTGCCTGGATTACTCGATCTCGCGATCGGTGGCACCGCCGTCGGTACTGGTTTGAATTCGCATCCGGAATTCGGTGAACGCGCGGCGAAGAAGATCGCAGAGCTCACCGGACTGCCGTTCAAATCTCATCCGAACAAATTCACCGCACTGTCAGCACACGATGAGCTCGTTGAGGCGAGTGGCTCGTTGAAAACTCTCGCTGCTTCGCTGATGAAGATTGCGAACGACGTGCGCTGGCTGGCGTCAGGACCGCGCTCTGGTTTGGGTGAACTCATCCTGCCGGAAAACGAGCCGGGCTCGTCGATTATGCCGGGCAAAGTTAATCCGACGCAGAGCGAAGCGCTCACGATGGTCGCGGTGCAGGTGTTTGGCAACGATCTCGCGACGAGTTTTGGTGGCTCGCAGGGGAATTTCGAGTTGAACGTTTATAAGCCCGTGATGATCCACAATTTCCTGCACTCAGTCAGACTGCTGCATGACGCGACGCACAGTTTCGTCGAGTTTTGCATCAACGGAATCGAGCTCAACCGCGAACAGATCGACCAGCATTTGAAACACTCCCTAATGCTCGTGACCGCGCTGAATCCTCACATCGGTTATGACAAAGCTGCCCAGGTTGCCAAGAACGCTCACAAGAAGAAGATCAGCTTGCGTGAATCCGCCATCGAGTTGGGTTATTTGACCGGGGAACAGTTTGACGCGATGGTGATTCCGGAAGAGATGACTCATCCCTAGCGTGCCTGATAAGAACGACAAAGTTAAAGAGAATGTCTGCGGCGCGTTTTACGTGGACTCCTCGTGCATCGATTGCGATGTCTGTCGCGACACCGCACCGGAGAATTTCACTCGGTGCGATGAGAATAATTATTCGTTCGTGTACAAACAGCCACAAACGGATGAGGAAAAAGCGATGTGCGAGGAAGCGATGACTTGTTGTCCAGTTGAGGCAATAGGCAATGATGGATAATAGGTCGAATTGGATTTATCGGACCTATTTTAAATTTCCACCTTCACAAAACCGTCTTCAATCTTCACCGGGAAGGTTTTGATCCGATCCGGTACGGTCAAACACTCCCCACTCCTTACATCAAACTGCCACCCGTGCAACCAACACTCAATCACATGCCCGCAAAGCGCACCCTGACTTAACGGCGCGCCGCGATGCGGACACGAGTTCTCGGTGGCATAGAATTCGCCATCCACG
>DATFDT010000385.1:0-18948 GCA_035251975.1 Pyrinomonadaceae bacterium
TTGCCCCCGCTCGTCCAATCCAAGGAACGGCGGGGGCAAGCCCCTCTTCCTGACTGTTCATTTCCTGCGGCTAAAAACTTCCGTAAAGCTTCAACCGAAACTCATCATTAAACGAAACGATCTCCGCTTTCCTGTTCGAAAACCGTTTCGACTCACGCAACAACGCCGGCAATCCCTGAAGCGTTAACTTCAATCCATACGCAGGACTCGTCAGCACTGCCGCAAGACGCGGATTCAAACGCTCCGGCATTCCGTAACGTATCGCCTTCTGCGCAACCGGCGAGAACCCGGAACTGCGTCGCGAATTCACAAACTCCATCGAGTGATCAAACACATGCAAACGGCTCGGCAGATCTCTCAATGCGAGATCGCGGTGCGCGAGCATGTTTGCGATCGCCTCAGCGACAACACCGCCGTGATAACTCGAACGCGCCGGCACTGGGGAATCGTCTGTTAACCCCACGCTCTTCGGACGCACTTCCGAAAGATCGCAATAGCGCCGCACAAATCGCATGAGCCCTTCGTAAATCGAAACCAGGTTTCCCGAGAATTTGACTCGTTCAACAACGGGCGACTGCAACGAATCACCGGAGAACCGCGTTGCAGTCACAGACGCTCGCGGCAACAACTCCGCCACCGGCTCGTCACGTCCAAACAACAACAACCCGGCGACAGTCGGCACGACGTCGTGGCCATCATTCGTGGCCAGCAACAGATCTCGTTCGAGCACGTCGGCAGTCGGATAACCAACCACCGTCGCCTCTTCAAAAGCTCCACCTTCAAATTCGCGCAGGTAGCTCCACAAATGCGCCTCGTCGATGTCGTCCATCGTAGAGCCAAGCGCGGGCACGTCTTCGTAGCGAAGCGGGCGCGACTCTTCTAATAACGACGAGATCTCTTCACGCGACGCTTCGCGCTTCTCTGCTCCGATGCGCAGGTAAAAGCGACCATCACGTGTTCGATACGGTCGTCGCTTGCTTTCGATATCGAGTGCGACGATGCGTCGACCGTTGTCGAGTGCGATGCGATCGATAAACGGGACGAGCGGAGGCTGGATCTCTTCACGACAGATCCGCACGAGGTCTTCCTGAACTCGTTCCGGATCGTCAACACCTTCAACACGCAGTTGATCGTTTACGCCGAAGACCATCACGCCGCCGCCCGTGTTCGCTAGTGCGACGATCTCCTGCGCGATCTTTTCTGTGTTTGAGAGTTTTACCTTGAGCTCGAGAAACGTATCTTCACCACCGCGGATCAGTCGCAACAGTTCGGTGCGAGATGTTTGTGGTCCGGGAGTGGAAAGGATGTATTCCTGAAAGGAACGCTCCGTGGTGGGTTCGTGCCGCTGGTTGCTGCGAAATCTTCTGCGAGCCATTTGTGTATTGACGGGGCTCAAAACCCGCCCGGATGCCGCAGCATCACTGGAATTAGATTCAAAGTACCGGGGAGGTAGTGTAACAAAAACCATCCACAGATTACACAGAAGCTGTGTTTGAATCTGTGTAATCTGTGGACACTTTTACTCGTCCGACGGCTCGCGCACTGCTTCGAGTATGTCGATCTCCCGCTTCGCAAGTGATCGTCCCTGAAAATTGAGCATCAGAAAATAAAACCCAACCGCGAGCACTGCAAACACGAACAACGCTACATATTCATAGACGAGGCTGCCCGTAAACAAACCAACCAGCGTGGCCAGCACTGGCGGCGTGCCGAGCACGATCACCATCGGAATCAACAACAGCCCCGCCACACCCGACACGTTCAACCGTTTCCCAAACCTCATACGCTTCGGAAAACGAATCGAGAGCCAGTTGCCCATCATCGCGCTGAGCGCCGCAAAGCTCACAAAACTCAAACCGACGAATAACAGCGTCGGCGCATCGAGATCGCGAAAGACGATCGTGTTCAACGTCAGCAGGATCGTGGCGAAGATGAGCGCCAGTAACGTGATCGCGATGTTCTTCCCGAGCAGTACCTTGCGACGATCGATCGGAGACAGGATCAGCGTCCGCATTCCACCTTCCTCGAATGCGAAGTGATTACACGATAAGCCTGCGAGGATGAGAAACACGTAGAGCACTCCGCCAGTCGCCAGCAAACCCGAACCGTAGGTGAGAAAACTGTTCGACGGTGCGGCAGTTCCCCACCACTTTTTTGAATTCATGACGCGAACGACGAGCAGTATCAGAGGCATCAGCGCCATCATTCGCACCTGTGCATTGCGCATTGCGTAGCGCATTTCCTTCTCGACAACTGCCGACAGATCAGTCGAGAAAAGCGGCAGTTGCCAGCCGGAGTAACCAGTCGCTGTCTCGCTAGCGACGGCGGTCTTTTGCCGTCGCCGTCCTTCCATTCCGAGTGCGGCACGACGCGCGATCCAGTAAGTTGCGATAACTAAAGCCACGCCATACGCGCTCAGCGTGAGGAAAGCGAGCGCATAGCCGACCGTGTCGTCAGCGGGACCGACTAATAAATACGCCGCGGCTCCGGGCGGAGTCCATCGCAACGATCGAAACGACTCGGCGTGCTTGAAAAGTATCGGCGCGATCTGGCCTACAACTGCCGCGCTCAAACCGGCAACGGCGCCGATCAGCGCCACGATCGTTTCACCGCGCGCGCGTTTACGACGCAGCAGTGAGCCGATTGTCGTTGAAAGCCATTTCGAAAGCGCGACGCCAAAAAGTATCGCTGGAAATGCCGCCAGAAAGGCCGCAGTTGTGTGGCCTGTTCCGAAAGCGACACCGACGCAGATCGCAATGACAGCGGGTATTGCAAACACCGAGTGCAGCGTCGTCAGCTCGCTGAGGAAATCGACTGCGAAGAGCTTGCGAAGCGTGATCGGATACATCAGCAGCTTGCCCGCGTCAAACTGCTTGCTGCCGCCGATACTCAAAGGCACAGTGGCCCACATCAGATAAATGAGACCGAACATCGAAAAGAATATGAACTCGGCTGATGCCGATGCGGAGACGTCGCGCGTGGCTGTTCGTCTGAATGCGTTACCGAGTGCGTCAGGCTGGCTGAGTCCGTATGCAGCGAAGCCGAGTATGACGGCAACGATGAGCGAGAGAAACAGTGCGATCAGCATACCGAGAATCGAGGCCACGCGATTGACGACGGCCTTCGACGACCGAAGCGAGTTGCGCAACAGTCGCCATTTAAGCCAGATTAAGGTCAGCAGTTGGGACATCGCTAATGATCCAAAACGCTTACGTCGGACTCGGTTCCAATCTCGGCGATCGCGCCGGCTACCTGTTGCTTGCTGTGCGGGGAATGCTGGACGCCGGTTTGGATGTTATTCGACTATCGAGCATTTACGAAACCGAAGCGGTCGAGTATGAAGAGCAGCCGGCGTTTTTGAACCTCGTGGCGGAGTTGCGCGGCTCGACACTGCCCTCGCCTGAACAGACGCTCGCGCGGTTGTTACGCATCGAGTATGCGCTGGGACGTACACGAGATGTGCGGATGGGTCCGCGCACGATCGATCTCGATCTGTTGATATTCAAGGATGCGCGATCGGATACGGAATTTTTGAAACTGCCGCACCCGCGAATCGCCGCGCGACGCTTCGTGCTCGTGCCGCTCGCCGAGCTCGTCCCGAACCTCGTCCATCCCGTCCTCGGAAAACCAATCCGTGAGTTGCTGGCAGAAACGAGAGACTCGTCCAGCGTGGTGCGATTCTCTGCGTAACCTCTGCGTCCTCTGCGCCTCTGCGATGAAATAAACCGTTAACGCAGAGGCACAGAGGACGCAGAGACACCTTCTAGACGGTTTTCCCTTTGGACATTTCCCGTTATAATGCCCACCTTGTTATCACGCCCGCGACAACTGCAAGTCTCCTGTTTCACTGGCAATTCAATTGTCCACAAATCGTGGTGTAAAGAGAGCTGAAACATGCCCTATCTGAAGCCTGAAAGGCCGGAAAAGGTTAGTGCACCGTCTTTGCGGTTAAGTAAACAACGTGGCGAACGACTCGTTTGTTTGACAGCGTACGATTACCCGACCGCTCGCATTGTTGATGAAGCCGGCATCGATATCATCCTCGTGGGAGACAGCCTCGGCAACGTCGTCCTCGGATACGGCAACACCGTGCCCGTGACGCTCGAGGAAATTCTCATTCACTTGAAAGCCGTGCGCCGCGCCGTCCAACGAGCATTGCTCGTCGCGGACATGCCCTACGGAACTTTCCACACAGGCGATGACGACGCCGTGAGAAACGCGCTGCGACTCGTTAAGGAAGGTGGTGCTGAAGCAATCAAGCTCGAAGGCGGACACAAGCGCGTGCAGCTCGTGAAGCGCCTCGTGGACGAAGAGATCAGTGTGATGGGCCATATCGGCCTGACGCCGCAGTCGATCAATCAACTCGGCGCTTACCGCGTTCAGGGTAAGACGACAAGAGCGGCGCAACAGTTGATCGACGACGCGAAAGCACTCGAAGACGCGGGCGCGTTTGCAGTTGTGCTTGAAGTCGTCCCGCGCGAGATAGCCCAAATGATCACCGAGACCGTCCATATTCCGACGATCGGAATCGGCGCCGGTGTTCACTGCGATATTCAGGTGCTGGTCATCCACGACATGCTGGGCCTGTCGTTTGGCAAACAAGCTCGCTTCGTGCGGCCTTACGCAAACTTGCGCGAGGTTATGACCGACGCGGTTACACGATATGCTGAAGATGTGAGAAACGGCACTTACCCGTCCGAAGCAGAATCGTATGCGCTGCCTGCGCAAACTGCGGCAGAGCTGGATATCGAGGTCCCATCGAGAGACTCAAAGGCCGAGAAGTCCTAATCCAACCTCAACTATGGAGATCATCAACCGTCGTCAGCGCATGAGTTCCGTCGCGCGCAAAATTCGCCGTGAACAGGATAAAACTGTAGGACTGGTTCCGACGATGGGGGCGCTGCACGAAGGACACCTCAGTCTCGTGCGCGAAGCGCGGCGGATGTGCGACGTCGTTGTGGTTTCTGTTTTTGTGAATCCGACGCAGTTTGGACCAGGCGAAGACTTTGAGCACTACCCGCGCGATTTAACTAAAGACACCGCGCTGCTAACTGATTACAACGTCGATTACATCTTCGCGCCGACTGTCGAAGAGATCTATCCGAAGGGTTTTTCGACTTACGTAAATGTTGAAGGACTTTCAGAACAGCTCGAAGGACATTCACGACCGGGTCACTTTCGCGGTGTCGCGACAGTTGTCACAGTCCTGCTCAACACCGTGCGGCCTGATTTCGCATTCTTTGGTCAGAAGGACGCGCAACAGGCACTCGTGATTAAGCGCCTCGTCAAGGATCTGGCGTTCGATACTGAGATCGTTGTGTTGCCGATCGTGCGTGAGGATTCAGGACTCGCGATCTCGTCGCGCAATCTTTACCTGACTCCGGACGAGCAAAACTCAGCGACGATTCTGCATAAAGCTTTGAAACAGGCGAAGACCGCGTTTAAAGAAGGTGAACGAAACGCGGGCCGGCTCGCCGACATAATTCGCTCCACAGTCGAAATGGAACCGCGCGCACGTTTAGACTACGTTACAATCGCTGATGCGGAGTCGCTCGAAAAACTCGACCGGCTCGACGATCGACCGATCCTGATCGCGCTCGCAGCGTACGTTGGTAAGACGCGTCTCATTGATAATGTGATTTTGAATAAAGTGAAGAAGAAAGACGTTGCCGCTCCACAGTAAGAAGCACATTCATTTCACACTCAACGGCGAACACACCGAGGTCGCCTTCGCACCGCACAAGACGTTGCTCGAAGTTTTGCGTGAAGATCTGAATCTCACCGGGACAAAGCACGGCTGCGAACTGGGCGAGTGTGGCACGTGCGCGGTGCTCGTCGACGGGCGCTCGATCCTTTCGTGCCTGATGCTCGGTCTTGATGCTGAAGGTCGTGAGGTGAAGACAATCGAAGGCATGGCTGACGGCGCTGAGCTACACCCGTTGCAGCAAACGTTCGCCGATCTTGGCGCCGCTCAGTGCGGCTATTGTTCACCTGGCTTTTTACTGGTTGCCGAAGAGTTGCTAAAGAAATCGCCAAACCCATCGCGCGCTGAGATCCAGGAAGCGTTATCGGGTAATCTGTGTCGTTGTACTGGTTATATTAAAATCTACGAGGCTGTCGAGCTCGCCGCCGCCCGAATCCGCGGTGATCAGTCTGTGTAATCTGTGAAATCTGTGGCTAAAGATTTTAAAGTTATAGGTAAGCCGTTTCGGAAAGTTGACGCGCGCGCGAAGTGTGTCGGCCAGACGAAGTTTGCGGACGACATCGTGCTGCCGCGCATGTTGTTCTGTAAGATCCTGCGCTCGCACGTAGCCCACGCGTTGATCAAAAGCATCGACGTCTCGAAAGCGCTGGCATTGCCCGGCGTTTTTGCTGTTGTCACCGGAAAAGATTTCCCGATTCCGTATGGCATCCTGCCTGTCAGCCAGGACGAACACGCGCTCTGCGTCGACAAGGTGCGCTTCATCGGCGATCCCGTCGCGGCTGTTGCTGCGATCGATGAAGACGTCGCGTTCGATGCGATGAACTTGATTGAAGTCGAATACGAGCCGCTCAACACGATCTCGACGATCGAGGAAGCAGTGCTGATCGACGAGCCCCGTATTCACGATTACGGCGACGGCGGCAACATTCATAAAAAAGTATCGCTTGAGTTTGGCAATCTTGAAGAAGGGTTTGCTGAAGCAGATCTTGTTCGTGAAGACACGTTCTTCTACGAAGGCAACACGCACCTGCCGATGGAGCAGCACGCCGCCGTTGCACACTTCGATTCAGACGGAAAAATCACGCTCTGGAGCTCGACGCAAACGCCGCATTACGTCCATCGCGCGCTCGCGAAAGTCCTCGGCTTGCCTGCGAGCCATATTCGTGTGATTGCGACGCCGAACGGTGGTGGGTTTGGCGGCAAGAGCGATCCGTTTAATCACGAAGTCGTCGTTTGCAAGTTATCGATGATTACCGGCCGTCCGGTGAAAGTAACGTTGACGCGTGAAGAAGTCTTCTATTGCCACCGTGGCCGCCATCCGGTGCTGATGTACGTCAAGACGGGCGTGAAGAATGACGGCGCGATCACGGCAATGCACTTTCAGTCGTATCTCGACGGTGGTGCGTACGGCAGTTACGGCGTCGCGAGCACGTTCTACACCGGCGCTCTGCAAACAGTTACTTATAACGTACCGCGTTACAAGTTTCAGGGAATACGAACGTTTACAAACAAGCCACCGTGTGGTCCAAAGCGAGGGCACGGCACACCGCAGCCGCGTTATGCGTTGGAAGTTCAGCTCGACAAGATCGCCGAGCAATTGCAACTCGATCCGGTTGAGATTCGTCGCCAGCATCTTGTCGCACCGAATACCGTGACGGCGAACTACCTGCGCATCGGCAGCATGGGTTTGGGCGCGTGTATCGACAAAGTTGTCGAAGGCTCGAATTGGAAAGAACGCTTTTCGTGGGACCAGAACAATCGCAAGCTCCCGTTTGGTAAAGGCATCGGCGTCGCTTGCAGCTCGTACATCTGCGGCGCAGGTTTGCCGATTTACTGGAACAACATGCCGCAGTCGGGTGTGCAGCTTCGTCTCGATCGACAGGGCGGCGTTTGCGTGATGTGCGGCTCGACCGATATCGGCCAGGGATCGGATTCGATACTCGCCTACATCGTCGCGGAAGTTCTCGGAATCGATCCGTTTGATATTCGCGTTGTGACTGCCGACACGGATCTGACCCCAGTTGATCTTGGTAGTTATTCTTCTCGTGTCACGCTGATGACCGGCAACGCTGCGATTCAGGCAGCCGAGCGAGCGCGTGAGTTGCTGGTGATGGCTGTCGCTGAAAAGCTCGGCGTTCCGATCGAGAATCTCTCGCTTGCTGAGCGCCGCGTGTTTGATGTCGAGAATCCGGAAGTCGGGGTTTCATTTGCGGAAGCGATCGTGCTCGCGGAGTCGAAGTTTGGAACGATCGGGACGGTCGGCTCGTACACACCGCCGCGTTCACCGGGCAAGTTCAAAGGTTCCGGTGTTGGACCATCACCGGCGTACAGTTATTCCGCTGCGGTTGCTGAAGTTGATGTTGATCCGGATACGGGAATCGTCGTGGTTGAGCGTGTGTGGATCGCGCACGACATCGGACGCTCGATCAATCCGATGCTCGTGATCGGGCAGGTCGAAGGCAGTGTCTACATGGGTCTCGGTGAGATCCTGATGGAAGAGATGGTCTATCGCGAGAACCGCAACGTCGTACACAAGTTTCCGTCGCTGCTGGAGTACAAGAGCCCGACGACGATGGAGATGTGCGACGTCAAGACGTACCTGATCGAAGATCCCGATCCGAATGGACCATACGGTGCGAAGGAAGTCGGGCAAGGTCCGTTATTGCCGGTGCCGCCAGCGGTCGCGAACGCGGTCTACAACGCAGTCGGCGTGCGTATTGACGAAGTTCCAATTACGCCAGAGAAAGTTCTACGCGCGTTGAAGGACAAATCACGCGGCCGCGATGGACGCTACGGCCCGGACAGTGTCCCGCCTGTCGCCTGGCCCAAACCCTTGAAAGTGTTAACGCCCGCTGAGGGAGGCGACGGCAGCGAGATGCCGCGAGTCGCCGTGCATTCGTAAGTAAACCGTTATGATGCGATTGCCCAAATTTGAATATCACGTTCCGCAGACGATCGCGGAGGCGGTGAAGATTAGGGGCGAGGCGGGGCCTGCGGGTCAGTTCGTCGCCGGTGGTACCGATCTGTACCCGAATATGAAGCGACGGCAACAGACGCCGAAGACCGTCATATCTGTCATGCGTCTGCCGGAGCTCAACCAGATTACGGGCGACGGGAACGGCGGCTTGCGTATCGGCGCGTCTGTAACGCTGACCGACATTTGCGAACATCCGATCATCAATCGTGACTATCCCGTCGTCGCTAAAGCAGCGCGCACGATCTCCACACCGATACTTCGCAACATGGGAACCGTCGGCGGCAACCTGCTGCTCGACACGCGCTGCAACTATTACGATCAGAATTACGAGTGGCGCAAAGGCATCAACTTCTGTCTCAAGAAAGATGGCGACGTTTGTTGGGTCGCGCCCGGAAGCTCGAAGTGCTGGGCGGTTCAATCTTCCGATCTCGTGCCGGTGATGGTGGCGATCGGCGCGAAGTTGCGGTTCGCTTCAACACTCGGTGAACGCGTGATCGACGCTGCCGGCCTGTACAACGACGACGGCATTGACTACCTGCACAAACGTCCTGAAGAGCTCCTCGTCGATATTCAACTGCCACCGACGAACGGCTGGCGCGCTTCGTATCAGAAACTGCGCCGTCGTGGTGCTTTCGACTTTCCAGTGCTCGGTGTCGCGTCGTGGATCAAAACTGATGAAACTGCGGTCACTGACGCTCGCATCATCCTCGGCGGTATCGCACCTTCTCCAGTCGAGATCAAAGAAGCCGCAACCGTGCTGATTGGAAAGCCACTCGCAGACGATCAAATCCAGGCGGCGGCTGAAGCCGCTTACATCAAAGCCCGGCCGCTCGACAACACCGATTTCGTTTACCAGTGGCGCAAGCAGATGGCGCGGCAGTACACGCTGCGGGCCTTAAAAGATCTTCAAACCTAATCATGTGAAATCTTGTAAATCCTGTACAGCAATTCTTCTCGCCGCCGGCCGCTCCAGCCGTATGGGCGCGTTCAAGCCGCTGCTCCCCTTCGGAAACAAAACCGTTATCGAGTGTTGCATCGACTACCTGCGCGCCGGTGGTGTTGAAGAGATCGTGGTCGTCTTGGGCCATCGTGCTGACGACATTCGCCAACAAGTTTCTCAAGTTAAATTTGCACTGAACCCTGATCCTGACAGTCCGATGGGCGTCTCGATCGCGGCAGGCGTGCGCGACCTTCCCGAGACCGCTCAGGCAACCCTGATTGCCCTTGTAGATCACCCGGCCGTCCCGGCAACAGTAGTCTCCACACTCCTCGACTCATGGAAAAACGGCGCTCGTCTCGTCATTCCAACGTGGGCTAACCGCGGTGGTCACCCGGTGCTCGTCGATCTCAGTTTTAGGGCTGAATTGCTGAATCTGCCGGAGAGCGGCGGGTTGAGAGCGTTTTTTGACGCCCATCGCAACGAGGTCACACGCGTCCCGGTTGCCTCGCCATTCATTGCTCGCGACATGGATACGTGGGATGATTACACCTCCCTACATTTGGAAGTTACGGGCCGGCCGCCTAGACCAACGTAACTCTGGCAGCATTCATCTAACGCACTTAGTCGAGCGTTTTAGAACCGTTCGGCGAAGGAGAAAGATGGTTCGAAAAAGACGAAAACGAGTCCTGGCCGCGGTCATGACTCTGCTGGCAACCAGCGTCGCTCTCGCGCAGAATCCGGCACGCGCAGACTTCTCGTTGCGGTCAATCGATGGGCAAACGGTTACGTCTGACAGTCTTCGTGGCGAGATCGTGGTGCTTGCGTTTGGCGCATCGTGGTTGCCTTTGTCGAAGACGCAACTTCAGGGTGTGCGAAAGCTGGCCGACGAGTACAGCAATCGAGGCGTTGTCGTTTATTGGGTCAGCACTGAATCAGACGATTCGAAATCGAAGAACTTTGCGAGCGATGAGCAACTGCGATCGTTCGCGAACAAGTATGGTTTGAAAGTTACCGTGTTGCGAGATCCTGATGGCGCGGTTTCGAAGAAGTTTGGCGTGGACCAACTGCCCTCGATCGTGATTCTCGACAAACAGGGCAACATGGTTGATGGGCCAATCGGCGGGCTCGATCCGAGTGGCAATCTCGCCGCGCAATTAGCTTCCCGTCTCGATAAGCTGCTGTAACAACAACCTCACTTGCATCACCTGTAGGGCGGCCCTCCGTGGCCGCCCGTTGTATGTTAACCTGTTCCTCACGATGGCATTCACGCTAATCAACCCTGAAGCTCTCGGTGCGCCTGGTGGTTACTCGAACGGCCTGCTCGTCGACGGCGGCGGCAAACTGCTCTTCATCGCCGGACAAATCGCATGGGATAACAACCAGAAAATCATCAGCGACGACTTCATCGAGCAGTTCGATAAAGCGCTCGCAAATGTCATCACGGTATTGCGTGCTGCCGGCGGCGAAGCGGAAAACATTACACGGCTCGTGATATACGTCACGGACAAGATCGAATATCGCGAGCGTACGAAAGAAGTCGGCGACCGTTACCGCAAACACATGGGCAAACACTTCCCTGCTATGGTGCTGGTCCAGGTCGCGGGCCTTCTGGATGATCGGGCGAAAGTCGAAATCGAAGGCATGGCGGTAATTCCGGCATGAAACAACCGGCAACTTTTCTCTACGAGCAGGACGACTCGGGCATCGCAACGATGACGCTCAATCGACCAGAGCGTCTCAACGCGCTCACGTTTGATGTCTATCGTGAGCTGACAGACACGTTTGCTGCGTTGCGTGACGAACGCTCGGTGCGCGTCGTAGTGATCACGGGATCCGGAAGAGCTTTCTGTTCAGGTGGTGACGTACACGACATCATCGGCGAGCTCTTCAGTCGCAACATGGAAGGCCTGCTCGAGTTCACACGCATGACGTGCGAGCTTATCCAGAACATGCGTGCATTGCCGAAGCCTGTGATCGCGAGTCTGAATGGCACGACGGCGGGCGCAGGCGCGTGCATCGCGCTCGCTTCTGACATTCGTATCGCGAGTGAAGAAGCGAAGATCGCATTCCTGTTTGTGAAGGTCGGCCTCGCTGGCACTGACATGGCAGCGTCTTACTTACTGCCGCGCGTCGTCGGACTCGCGAAAGCTACCGAGATGCTTTACACGGGAGACTTCGTGAGCGCTGCGGAAGCGGAACGCATCGGGCTTTACAATCGCGTCGTGCCCGCAGGCGAATTAGCCACAACGACACGAACCTTCGCCGAGAAGCTCGCGCGTGGACCAGCGTTCGCCCTCGGTAAGACAAAAGAGATGCTCAATCGCGAGCTCCACATGAACTTTCAAACTGCTCTGGAAAGCGAAGCGCAGGCACAAGCCATCTGCATGCAGCATCCCGATTATCGCGAAGCATACGAAGCGTTTGTGGCGAAGCGCGAGGCAAAGTTTCAATAATGGACCGTCTGATCACTCAACTTCCCTTCTTCACGCCCGAGCATCGGAATCTTGCGCAAAGCGTCGCACAGTTTGTTGCTCAGGAAATCGAGCCGCGTGCTGCCGGCGAAGAGAATGTTGAAGACGTTGCGAGAGAATTTGTACACCTGCTCGCGGGCGAAGGTCTTTTGAAGTATGCAGTCGCTGAGTCGAAGATCGACGTGCGTTCACTATGTTTGATTCGCGAAGAGCTTGCTTACTCTTCCGCGCTCGCCGATTTGGCTTTCGTCATGCAGGGTTTGGGAACGTACGCGATTGCTCGTGCAGCACCCGATCACGTTCGCGACTTCTGGCTTTCACGCGCCGCAAACGGCAAAGCAATCGCGGCGTTTGCCCTCACGGAACCCAACGCCGGATCAGATGTCGCCGCGATCGAGACTACGGCTCGCCGCGACGGTGAAACTTACGTCATCGACGGCAGAAAACGCTTCATTTCAAACGCCGGTATCGCCGATTTCTACATCGTGTTTGCGAAGACAGGAACGCGTGAAGATCGGCGGCCTGTGCTTTCCGCATTTGTGGTCGGATCGAAGATGCCGGGCTTTCGCGTGGTCGAGCGCACTTCGCTGATTGCGCCACATCCAATCGGAGAGATCGCTTTCAACGAATGCCGCGTGCCGGCTGAAGACATGGTCGGAGAAGAAGGCGACGGTTTCAAACTGGCGATGGAAACCATGGACACGTTTCGTGCGAGCGTTGGAGCGGCGGCCTGCGGCATGGCGCGACGCGCGTTGGACCAATCCGTTCGTTATGCATCCGCACGCAAACAATTCGGTCGCTTATTAACCGAACATCAATTGGTCCAGTCGAAACTAGCCGACATGATCACAGAGCTCGACGCCGCGCGACTACTCGTCTATCGCGCAGCTTACGCACGAGATACAGAAACCGGACGAGTAACACGCGAGGCGAGTGAAGCAAAGCTGTTCGCGACCGAAGCCGCCGGACGCATCATCGACAGCGCGGTCCAAATCCACGGGGGCGCCGGTCTGGTCAGCGGCACGGTCGTCGAGCGCATGTACCGCGACGTACGCGCGCTGCGCATCTACGAAGGCACCTCCGAAATCCAAAAACTCGTCATCGCCGGCCAGCTCTTAAAGGAGAATTTATAGCCACAAAAAGGCACAAAAAGCACAAAAGAAAAGTCTGCTGTGAATTATTTTATTTTGTGCTTTTTGTGGCAAATGAATATGAAGATCAACGTCATTGGTGGTGGGCCGGCGGGGCTTTATTTTGCGATATTGATGAAGAAGGCGGATCGTGCGCACGAGATTAAGATTTGGGAGCGCAATGGGCCGGATGATACGTTTGGGTGGGGGGTTGTTTTTTCAGGGAAGACGCTCGCCAACCTGCGCGCTGCGGATGACGTTTCGCATGGTGAGATCACTAAGCAGTTCGAGGCGTGGGACAATGTTGATGTTGTGCACCGGGATGCGAAGATTTCGATTCATGGGAATAGCTTTTCGGGAATCGCGCGGCTTCAGTTACTCAAAATTCTTCAACGGCGCGCGGAGCAGCTAGGTGTCGAGATTGAATTTCACTCGGAGATTCACGACGTCGAGGCGCTGCGGAATGATTGCGATCTGCTGCTTGCTGCTGATGGCGTGAACAGTACGGTAAGGCTGCGCTACCAGGACCAATTTCAGCCTGAGCTCGACGCGCGTGCGAATCGTTACATCTGGTACGGTACTCACCAGCTATTCCACGGTCTAACATTGACGTTTCGCGAGAACAGCGCCGGCGTATTCGCGGCTCACTCATACAAATTCAATCCCACAACCAGCACGTTTATTGTCGAATGCGATCCGCAGACGTGGACCAGCTCCGGCTTCGAACAGATGAGCAGCGAGGAGACGCTGGACTATGTTGGTGATGTCTTCGCGCAGGATCTTAACGGGCATAAGCTGCTGTCGAATAATTCGAAGTGGATCAACTTTCTGCTGGTGAAGAATCGCAATTGGTCTTTCGAGAATGTCGTGCTGATTGGCGATGCTTTGCACACCGCGCACTTCTCAATCGGCTCCGGGACGAAACTCGCGATGGAGGACGCGATTGCGCTGGCGGAGTCGTTTCAGCAAACGACGAGCGTGTCTGATGCGCTCAAACATTTCGAAAAGACGCGGCGGCCGGTCATCGAAGATTACCAGGCGGCGGCGTTTGAAAGCATGCGGTGGTTTGAAAATGCGGAGCAATACATGCACCTGAGTCCGATCGAGCTGGCGTATGTGCTAATGACACGAAGTGGGCGTGTTAGTCATGACGATTTGAAGCGACGCGATCCGGATTTTATTCGGCGATATGATGGACGAGACAGTTTGTGACAGGATTTACAAGATCTTTCAGGATTAACAGGAAAGAAATCTTGTTCATCCTGAAAAATCTTGTAAATCCTGTCTACCATGGCGGTGGCTCTAACACCCGCCGGCCTTTATCCCACAATTTGCACGTCACGGGTTTGTGGGCCTGGTCCAGGGCTTCGCAGTAGTTTGTGTAAGTGCAGCGACGCACTTCATCACCACGACCGAGTCGCACCTTCATAAACCAGTCTGGATCAGCGAGCGCCTGGCGCGCCATGCCGACGATGTCTGCATGGCCCAACCGCAGGATCTCTTCTGCCTGTTCAAATGTCGATATGCCACCCGTGGCCACTATCGGCGTCGCAAACCCACTCTCGTTCACAGCTTTCTTGATCGCCGCAACCAGCGGGACGCTGCGCCCAAATGGGCCAACGTCATCCGATAGAACTGTGGGCATACACTCGTAGCCGCTTTGACCGGTGTAGGGATAAACAGCCTGGCCCACCTTGGGCTGCTGCGCGTCTTCAAACTTGCCGCCTTTCGAAAGTGACAGGAAATCAAACCCCGCGCGTGCAAACTCCTTCGCATAAAAGATCGCATCTTCGAGACGACTACCGTTTGCGATCACTTCATCAGCCAAAAATCGCACACCCACCACGTAATCGTTGCCAACACGATTCCGCACCTCACGATAGACCTCGAGCGGTAAACGCACTCGATTCTCCGGCGATCCACCATATCCATCCGCACGCTCATTCTGCGCACTCAAAAACCCCGCCATCGTGTAAGCGTGCGCGTAGTGCAACTCGACGCCATCAAATCCAGCTTCACGCGCGCGTTCCGCAGCTGCCGCAAATATCGGCGGCAACTCCTGCGGCAGATCGCGAATGTGCTTCAAGTGTGTATCGGTAACGCGCTCGCGGTATCCAAAGCGCAATGCTTCCAACTCACTCGGACGCAACACCAGTTCGATAATCTCGTCATCAGCATTCTGCAAAAACTCACGCACGTGATCGTCTGGAGCTACAAGCCACGCCGACTGCGAGGTAATTTCCATCAGAGCACGTCGATGATGATCGTCAACGCTCAGAAACCGCTGAAAGTACTTCTCCTTCTCCGGCCGTCGCTTTACGGAGAGAAAGTCGATGATCTGAATGAATAGACGAGTCTCCCCGTGGCTAGCTTCCCTTACAGTCTCAACCAACTTCCGCAAACCGGGAACGAACCGATCGTCGCCAATACGAAGCAATGGACCACTCGGTATGTCACGCACACCTGTGGCTTCGACCACAAGCACTCCCGGACGACCTACAGCAAACCGTCGATACCAATCGAGATTCTGCTCCGTGACAAACCCATCCTCGGTCGCACGCCACGGCACCATCGCCGGGACCCACGTGCGGCTGCGCGCCTCGAGCCTCCCGATTTGAATTCCTCTGAACAATCGAGAGCGCGCGGCTTCCTCGGCGGTGGGCCAGCGCGTCTCGAGTATCTTGTGACGGATTGGATTAGCGAATTTCCACATGTTCCGTTACACAGATTACACGGATTACGGAGATTCGCGTAATTCTGTTAAATTACGAGGCAGGAGGACGCTCATTTGTCTGACGATTTACTGAAGTGGCGCAGCGAGTTTCCGATTCTCGATAAGACCGTTTACCTGATCTCGCACAGTCTCGGCGCGATGCCCAGAGCGACGTACGATCGGCTTCATGATTACGCTGAAACGTGGGCGAGCCGCGGCGTGCGCGCGTGGGCGGAAGGCTGGTGGGACATGCCCGTCACCGTCGGCGATGAAGTCGCGCAGATAATCGGCGCCGAGCCGGGCACGGTGGTGATGCACCAGAACGTCTCGATCTGCCAGTCGCTCATTCTCTCCTGTCTGAAACCGACGCCGCAGCGTAACAAGATCGTCTATTCGGAGCTGAACTTCCCATCGGTAATGTACGTTTACGAGGCGCACGCACGTGACGGCGGCGGTATTCGCATCGAGGAAGTGAAATCAGAAGACGGCATGACAGTGCCGCTCGAAAAAATGCTCGCCGCGATCGACGAAACGACACTCCTCGTTCCCTTCTCGCACGTTCTTTTCAAGAGCGCGTTTCTCCAGGATGCAAAAGCCATCATCGACCGCGCGCATGAAGTGGGCGCGATGGTCGTGCTCGACACTTATCAATCCGCCGGCACTGTGCCGTTCAGTTTGAAAGAGCTGAACGCTGATTTCGCGACTGGCGGGTCTGTGAAATGGCTCTGTGGTGGACCAGGCGCGGGTTACTTGTACGTCAGACCGGATCTACAAGACAAACTCGAGCCGAAGACGACTGGTTGGATGGCCCACGAGTCGCCATTCGCTTTCGACACGTCAATGCGTTACGCGCCAAACATCACGCGCTTCCTGCACGGCTCGCCCGCGATTCCCGCACTCTATGCAGCGCAGTCGGGTTACCAGATCATCAACAAGATCGGTGTCGACAAGATCCGCGAGAAGAGCATGCGACAGACGGAGTACCTGATTAATCTGGCTGAAGAAGCCGGATTCACAGTGACGAGTCCGAAAGATGTAAAGCAGCGTGGCGGCACTATCACAGTGGCCCACGAGTACGCGGCAGCGATCACGAAGGAGCTGATTCATCGCGAGTTTATCGTCGACTTCAGACCCGGCGCCGGAATTCGCATCTCACCACACTTCTACAACACTGACGAAGAGCTCGAGCTCGTGATCAAAGAGATGAAGAAGATCGCTGAGTCGGAAAGTTATCGAGAACATGAAACGGCGGGGGCTGCGTTCTAGATGCCCAACAACTACGGCGACAATCCGCCACTTTCGTACAACAAGTATCTTCGCGTTCAGGACCTAATCAATCTTCAGGATTGCCTGTCGGATCCCGCACATCACGACGAGCTGCTGTTCATCACCGTCCACCAGGCGTACGAGCTTTGGTTCAAACAGATCCTGCACGAGCTCGACGCGGCGGTTCAGTTTATGGAAGAAGATCGCGTGCCTGCCGCGACGCGCGCGATCAAACGCGTGGTCGAGATCGAGAAGCTGCTCGTGAATCAGATTCACATTCTCGAAAGCATGACGCCGATCAGTTTTCTCGCTTTTCGCGATCAACTGAATCCAGCCAGCGGCTTTCAGTCGATGCAGTTTCGCGAGATTGAGTTCTCGTCGGGACTGAAAGACAAAAACATCCTGCGTGAATTCTCAACTGACGAGTTTGCCTACGAACGATTGCAAACGCGGATTTCGCGACCGTCGCTCGATGAATGTTTTTATCGGGTGCTGGAACGCCGTGGTCTCAACGCCAGAGACTACGAGGAACGCACGCGGGCGGCGCTCGAAGTTCTGACGCATTTCGAGGACCGTTACGAAGAGTTTCAGCTCGCAGAAAGCTTGCTCGAACACGATGAATACTTCTCGCTCTGGCGTTCGCATCACATAAAAATGGTGGAGCGCATGGTGGGCGCGAAACGTGGCACCGGCGGATCGGAAGGCATCGGCTATCTAAAAACCACGCTCGATAAAAAGTTCTTTCCTGAGCTTTGGGAAGCGCGCACTCATCTCGACATCGCGCACGGTGAACGTGGTTGCCCGTTTGCACACTGATGGAGAAAGACAGAAGATCTGCGCCGCGCGCGAGGGTCAAATTACCGGCCCGCTGGGAAGGCGTGCTTTCGCGCGAGAATGCGACGGTCACTGATCTCAGTCGCAGCGGTTGCTTCGTGCTGACTGGCGGTAAGGTTGAAGTGAAAGAGCTCGTCTGGCTCGAGATTCAGCTCACCGATAAACAAGCGGTTAACTTCTGGGCCGAAGTTGTTAATGAAGCACCGGAGATTGGTTTCGCGTTAAGGTTCAATTCGAGCAGTCTGGAAGATGAAGCCACGTTGGCAGCGTTTTTGGAAAAAATCTTTCAGGGTCAAAACAAGTAACTCTGCGTAACCTCTGCGTCCTCTGCGTCTCGGCGGTGAGAAAACACTTAAACCGCAGAGGCGCAGAGGACGCAGAGGCTACGCAGAGAAAATTTAATCACGTGTATCCATCATTTCCAGAACGGTTCAACATGGCCGACTATTTCCTCTACCACAATCTCGAGGAGGGTCGGGAAAATAAGATCTGTCTTTATTATGAAGATCGAGAATGGACTTACGGCGAAGTTGCACGGCTTTCGAATCGAACCGGTAATGCGCTGCGTGAGCTGGGTGTGAACATCGAGGATCGCGTGCTGATGGTGTTGCCTGATTGTCCCGAGTTTGTCTGGACGTGGTTTGGTGCGGCGCGGATCGGAGCGGTGATCACGATGGTGAATCCGCTGCTGCCGGTCGCGGATTACGAGTATTACCTCGACTACACGCGTGCGAAAGTCGCAATTGTTCACGAGTCACTGTTGAAGACATTCGCTGAGGCCGCTGCCAATGCGCGCTATCTACGCGGCGTCCTTGTTGTAGGAACGGGTGGCCACGGAGGGCCACCCCTACAATTGAACCTCGAAAACGCAAACCTCGATGACGCGAATCCCGAAGATTCAACTGTAGGGGTG
>DATFDT010000386.1:0-27729 GCA_035251975.1 Pyrinomonadaceae bacterium
TTGCCCCCGCTCGTCCAATCCAAGCAACAGCGGGGGCAAGCCCCTCTTCCTGACTTGTTCATTCCAAGTGTGCCTTTTTGTGGCATATCTAAAAGTTGAATCGATCGATGTTGTCTTTGTTGAAGATGAATGGCGCTCCGAGTCGCACCTCGCCGGGCGCAACTTCCACCGTACCGAGACGACCGGCTCGCAACTCTTTATCCTCCGGCTTCAGCTCGCCAGTGATTAACGAGTTAGCCGCATAGACCGTGAGATATCCGAGATCGACCGTGTTCCACAGCACAACGCTCTCAACCACACCGGCATGAACGTATGGCTTATTCATGTTCGGAAGAGATAGCCCCGTGACCTTCACATCCTTGCGACCCGATTGCTGGACCGCTTCGGCGGCGCCGGGAACGGCCGGAGCGGCGATCGCCATCACTAACTTCACGTTCGGATGAACCTTCATCACCGTCTGCGTCTCGGCAAACGCACGATCACGATCACCCTCGCTTGGCTGAATGGCGACGAGTTTCAAATCAGGATATTTCTGCGCCAGCCGCTCCTTGATGAATTTGATCCACTCGTTCTGGTTTGCCGCGCTCAATGAAGCGGTGATGATCGCAAACTCGCCTTTGTTGTTGAGAATTCTGGCCGCCTCGTCCGTCAACGTATAGCCGATGCCTTGCGGCGTTGCCTGGTTGATCAGGAAGTCGCGCGCATCACGTTCGGCGTCAGCGTCCCAGGTAATCACTTTGATTCCCTTTTCCTTTGCCTTCCGCAGCACGGTTGAAATGCCGACCTTGTTTTCCACGCTGACCGCGATCACGTCGACACCTCTCGTGATCCATGCTTCGACTACTTCATTCTGCTTCGCTGGATCGAGATCAGTTGGACCATCCCACAACAGCTCGACGCCTAACTCTTTTGCCGCTTCCTCGGCTCCTTGCTTGCAACTCACAAAATAGGGATCACCTTTGGCTTTTGGCATCAACGCGATTACGGGTTTGTGTCCGGTCGGCGCTGGACTAGTCGATCTGCCCTTTAATTCCTCTTTGATCGAACGCGTTAACCACCAATTGCTGCCGGCGACAATAAACGCGGCAACGAGAATCACGCCACTTAAAACGGCAAGTTGTGAATTTCTCAATTCAAACTCCTCCTCGGACAATTGCTGATCTCTGACTTCCCGTTTTGATAACTGCGCCAGACGATCGATAAGAATCGTCCCCACCAGCAAGACTCCCGTAAGGATTCCTGCCAACTCTGCAGGCTGCGCACTGAGCCGCAAGCCATTTTGAAGTATCACGATCGCGAACAGGCCCAGCACCGTTCCCAAGATCGTGCCGCGGCCGCCAAAAATGGAAGTGCCACCCAACACGACGGCCGTGATCGCCATCAACTCGTAGCTCGTACCCGCGTCTGACTTCGCCTGGCCCAGGTGCGCTACGTAAATGATCGCAGCGAGACTCGAAACCAGTCCTGAAAGTATGTAAACGAGGGCCAGGCGCCGCGCGACGGAAATGCCCGCGTAACGCGCGCCTTCCGCTGAGAAACCGATTGCATAAAGGCTGCGTCCATAGATCGTGCGATGCAGCCACCACGCAAAACCCGCGATCGCAAAGATGAGGATGAATAGCTGTGTGGGAATCAAACCGAAAACATAACCCTGGCCCAGAAACAAGAAGCGCGGTGAAAAGCCGGATTAGTTCTCCACACCGCGCGTCAGGCCTTCAGCGATTCCACGAAAAAGTGAGAATGTGCCGAGCGTTACGATCAGAGGCGGAAATCCAAGACGCGAGATCATGAATGCGTTTAAACCGCCACCTGCGATCCCGACGAGCAGCGTGGCCATTATCGCCAACGCCATCGGCAAATGAGCATCGCGCCACAAGCCACCGAGTACGACGGCCGAAAGTCCGATCATCGAGCCGACTGAAAGATCGATCCCGCCGGTGATGATGATGAGTGTGAGCGCGAGGGCGAGTAGACCGACTTCGACGCTGAGGCGCGTGATCTCAAATGCGTTTGCGGCGCTGGCGAAATTGTTGCCCGTGGTACTGAAGATGACACACTCGAGTGCGATCACGAGCAGCAGAACCCATTCGTTATTTGGGAAAACCCGCCTGGGCCACGAGGGCGCCAGTTGTAATTTCGGAATTGCTTGTGAGTCTGCCAGTTGCATTTAAGAAATAATCAGCGGAGGCTTGCCCCCGCTGAGTATTGACCAAGGCGCTCGACTCTTCCGAGTACGAAATCGGAAGCGAGGGCGGCCAGGATGATGGCGCCCTGAATCGCCTTCTCCCAAAACGGATTGATACCGACGAATGTCAACGCCGGACCGATTGTTCCGAGCAGAGCCACGCCTATGAGCGTGCCGATCAAAGTGCCGCGACCTCCAGTGATTACGGTTCCACCGACGACAACGGCTGCGACCGCTTTCAATTCCAAACCCAATCCCGCATTGCTGGGCACAGTCGAGAAACGCACCGCGTTTAGTAAAGCTGCCAAACCAACCAATGCTCCCATGACAACAAAAACCGCAGCGGTCACTCTTGCCGGATCGATGCCTGCAAGTCGTGCTGCCTCGGCATCAGATCCAACCGCGTAAACCGCACGGCCAATCGCAAGACTGTGCAGGGCCCAACTCAACACACCGAGCACCGCTAACGAAGCAAGCACAATCATCCACTGCCCGACTGATTGGCCCATTCCAAACCATTGAAAGTCAGCAGGCAGGTGTTGCACCCATTCGCCGCCGGTGGTCCAACGCAACGCATCACGCCACGCTACCAGCATCGCGAGTGTCACGATGATCGAAGGCAGGCGCAACCATCCCACCAGAACTCCATTAATCGCGCCCATCGACGCACCAATCAAAACTACGATCGGCAACAACAGAGCGATCGGAACACCACTCTTCGCGAGCACGCCTGCAGCCACACTCGCAACTGCAAATAGCGAACCGACAGAAATGTCAATCTGCCCTGTCAGGATCACCAAAGTCATGGCCACGCTGACCAGAAGAACCGGTGCGTTATTGAGCGCAAGATCGCGCAGGTTCGCGCCACTAAAAAACGACGGTGCGATAACGGCAACGACAACGAGCAGCGCAGCGTAAGCCAGGCCGGCAGACAGTTCGCGCTTGTAACGATTAAGTCTCATGTTTTTGTATCCACAGATTAATTTATGGAATCTGTGGATGAAGAGCATGGCCCAACGCATGAGCGAGAATGTTTTCCTGAGTTGCTTCAGCACGCCCGAGAGTAGCCACTATCGTTCCACCACACATCACGGCTACGCGATCGCTCATACCAAGAATCTCCGGCAGCTCCGACGAAATCATCAGGATCGCGACGCCCTGTGCGGCCAGTTCAGTCATCAGCTCGTGAACTTCCGCTTTCGCGCCAACATCGATCCCCTGTGTCGGCTCGTCAAGAATGAGCAACGACGGTTTGGTAACGAGCCAACGACTGAGCGCGACTTTTTGCTGATTGCCACCGGAGAGTGTCGCGACGGGCGCAAAAATCGACGGCGTTTTAATACCGAGCCGGTGTGTGTAATCGGCCGCAACTTCTTTCTCGCGCCGGAAGTCCATCGCGCCGAGTCGAGCCAGATGATTGAGAGAGGCGAGGGTGATGTTGGCACTAATCGGCAGGTCCAGAATCACACCATGACGACGACGATCCTCGGGCACGTAAGCGATGCCTGATTGGATCGCGCGGCCCGCACTATCAATCCTGATCTTCTTTTCGTCCAGGACAATCGCTCCGCAGTCTGCCGGCGCTAGTCCGAAGATTGTGCGGGCGAGCTCAGTCCGTCCGGCGCCTACAAGTCCCGCGAGTCCGACTATCTCGCCCGCGCGTATCGAAAGATTGATGTCGTGAATGCCTGAGGCGCTACAACCTAACTGGCGTAATTCCAATACAACGTCGCCCAGTTGCACGGTCTTTTTAGGAAACACGGCGGAAAGCTCGCGGCCCACCATCATCTGAATCAATTCTTGTTTGTTGACTTCAGACATCTGGCGGGTATCGATCGTGCGGCCGTCGCGAAGCACAGTCACACGGTCGGCGATGAGTGGTAATTCTTCCAGGCGATGCGAAATGTAAATGATGCCAACGCCGTCGCAGCGAAGCTGCCGGATTACGGCAAAGAGGTTGCGCGTGTCTTCCTCGGAGAGCGAGGCCGTCGGCTCGTCCATTATCAAAATCCTTGCGTCAGCTCCGAGCGCGCGCGCGATTTCCACCAATTGTTGCTGTGGCATCGTGAGTTCGCCGGCATCTGCATCCGGATCAACTCGGGCTCCGACGCGCGCTAACAAATCCACAGCTCTGCGACGACGCTCAGGCCAATTAACCACAGTCCACAAGCTACGTTCTTCAAGACCGCTGGCGATGTTTTCGGCGACGGAAAGTTCCGGGAAGAGTGCCGGCTGTTGATAGATCGCCGCGATGCCAAGTTGTTTCGATAGTCGCGGAGAGTTCGGTGCGATCCTTTTTCCGTTGAGTTGAATTTCGCCGCCATCGGGTTCGACAGCGCCAGTGATGATTTTGATCAGCGTCGATTTGCCGGCGCCGTTCTCCCCGATCAGCGCATGCACCTCTCCAGCGCGCAATTCAAACCCCGCGCGCTTCAGTGCGTGCACGCCCGCGTAAGACTTGTCGATATCGATGGCGCGAAGAAGAGGCTCAAACATAGCGCGTCTCGATCGCGGCATAAGATTGCGCCGCATCTCTCCAGGCCGTGGAAGCTTGTGGTTTGAAATGCTGCAACCGCACGTTCTGCGCGACGTATTGGCGCGCCTCGGTCAATGATGCGAAGCGACCATTTGCGACCGCTTGTACGAGCACGTTGCCGATGACTGTCGCCTCGATTGGTCCGGCAGAAACCGGCAACCTTGTCGCATTGGCAGTCGCCTGATTTAGATAGGTATTTTGACTACCGCCACCGATGATCTGCACACCTTCAATCTTGCGCTTCGTCAGTGTTTCGATGGTGCGGAGTACAGAAGCGTAACGAAACGCCAACGAATCGAGGATTACTTTCGTTATCCTCGCGGCATTGCCGGGCATTTCCTGATTAGTTTCAGTTAGCTGCGCGGCGATTGCCTCAAGCATGCTTGGTGGATTGAAGAGTCGAGGATCATCGGGAAAGATCAACGCCGGACAATCTTCGATCCTCGATACTTCAGCCAGTAGCGCGTCGTAATCAACCTGCCATTCTTTTCTACACGACTCGAGGATCCAGAGACCCATCACATTCTTCAGAAATCTGATCGTGCCGAACACTCCGCCTTCGTTCGTGAAGTTGTAGCGTGCGACATCCTGGTTTATGAGAACGTCAGACCTCTCAATGCCCACGAGCGACCAGGTGCCGGAAGAGATGTAAGCCCAGCCGTCGCGAAGTGGAGCGCCTGCGATTGCGCTGCCTGTATCGTGAGTTGCAGTTGCAATGACAGGAATGGATTCGATTCCGAGTTCGGCGTGAATTGGTCCAATTGTTGTACCCGCTGGAACAATCTCCGGTAGAAGAGTTACCGGCAGACTCAGACTATTCAGCAAGTGGTAATCCCAATTGCCTGTGCGTGCGTTAATCATCTGCGTTGTCGTTGCATTTGTGTACTCAGTGACACATTTGCCGGTCAGCAAAAAAGTGATCAGATCCGGAATGAGCAACAGCGTCCGCGCCTTCGCTGGTACTCCTGCGCCTTGATGAGCAAAGAGCTGGAACAGCGTATTGAACGGCATGAGTTGAATGCCGGTGCGTTCGAAGATCTCTGCACGTGAAACACGGGCGAAGACCTGATCCATAATCCCTCGTGTTCGCTCGTCACGATAACAAACCGGCAACTCGACCAGCGCACCATCTGCATCGATTAATCCATAGTCGACGCCCCACCCAGCTATTCCGATGCTCTGAATCTCACGGCCGAGCTCGCGCGAACGCGCCCCAGCCACACGCAACCCATCTTTAATCAAATCAAAGATCCTCGTGAGGTCCCACCGCAAATGTCCGTCTGCTTCAACCGGCGGATAATGAAAACGCCGTACCTCCTCGAGCAGCATCGCGTCCATATCAAGGCCGGCGAGAAAAACCCGGCCGCTGCCGGCGCCGAGATCGACAGCGATGTACAGTGGTGATAACAAGCTGACTAGACGATTCCCGAAACCGCAGCGCCCTTTGTGCTGGGCCGCTCTTCAGCCTTGCGCCGGCGGTACTCGCTTTGTCGATAAGTCATGACGGGATCCACTGCCCCGCCGGCACGCTCGCGAGCGACCGCGAGAACTGGCGCCACATCGGTGGTGAATGCCCGCTTCAAAGTCGAAAGCGCCAGCAACGGATCGCAGTTTTCCTGGGCTTCGCTCAAGGCAATGCGATCGACAAGATGCGCCTGCACGTACGCCCGCACGAGCTCGACGGCGCTCAACATCAACGACTCAATCGGATCCGTCACATTGTGAGACTGGTCGAGCATGTACGCTGGTTTGAAATCCGCCGCGTTGTTTAATTCAGCATCGACAAGCTCGTTGAAGATCAGGAAGAGCTGAAATGGTTTGATCGATCCGGCGTCCAGATCGTCGTCACCATACTTGCTGTCGTTGAAATGAAACCCGGCGAGCTTACCGAACTGAATCAGCCGCGCGACGATCATCTCAATATTGACGTTGGGCGCGTGATGGCCCAGGTCGACCAGACAGAACGCCTTTGGTCCAAGTTCGCGCGCACAGTAATAGCTGGTGCCCCAATCGTTAATGACGGTGGAATAGAACGCGGGCTCGTAAAACTTATGCTCCATAAACACGCGCCAATCGTCGGGTAACGCAGCGTAAATCTCGCGCATGCTTTCGAGGTAACGTTCCAACGCGCGGCGGAAGTGTTGCTGGCCGGGAAAGTTGCCACCGTCAGCGATCCAGACGGTGTGTGCTTTGGAACCAAGCAGCTTTCCGATCTCGATGCATTCGATGTTGTGGGCCACAGCCTGATCGCGGACGGACTTTTCCGGGTGTGTGAGACTGCCGAACTTGTAGGAGTGCTTTTGTCGCGGATGATCCTGAAAAGTGTTTGAGTTCATCGCATCGAAACTCAAGCGACGTGCGGCTGCGAATTCACGCAAGTGTGATGGGTCATCGGGTTTGTCCCAGGGAATGTGAAGCGATACCGCCGGGGTTGAACGAACGAGTTTGAAGATCGTCGCGCAGTCTTCGAGCTTTTCGTAAATGTCGCGCGGCTCGCCAATGCCGGGGAAACGGGCGAAACGCGTGCCGCCCGTGCCTACACCCCACGAAGGAACAGCAACGGAGAACTCTGTGGCTTTCGCAACCAGATCTTCTATTTCAACCTTCTGCCGTCGCAATTTTTTCCCCAGATGCTCGAAATCTTCCGCGAGCCACGCACGCGACTTTTGGTTCTGCTCAGCGATGAAATTGTCGTCGATCTCAAAATGCGCGCCCATCAACATTCACCTCTGGTAAGTAAGCAGCGGGCAAGCCCCTCTTCCTGACTTGTTCATTCCACTGAGTCGCTCGAAAAAGAACAAGTCAGGAAGAGGGGCTTGCCCCCGCTGCTTACTGGTCTTGATTTCTGAGTTTTGAGCAAAGCCATTCATCTCAAGAAGCCGTCCTGCAATCCGCCATCAACGGGAATCACGTGCCCAGTTGTCTTCGCTAGACGCGACGACAGCAGCAGAAAGATCGCCTCAGCCTGATCGTCGGGCTCGATAGGCGTCTGCGTGAGCGATCGTTTTGCGTAGAAGGCCGCCAGCTTGTCGCGCAACTCGTCACTCGATTCGTCTTCGCTAAAAGGAATCTCGTATTTCGCTAGTGATGCAATGACGCGATCGCGTGGAAACATCGTGCTGCCCCTCACGACTGTCGCCGGCGCCACAGCGTTAACGCGCACGAGCGGCGCCATTTCAATCGCGAGCTCACGAACGAGATGATTCGCCGCCGCTTTGCTCGTATCGTACGCAACACTTCCCTTCTTCGCGACGACAGCATTGGCGCTCGTCGTCACGACGATATTTCCACGCAGACCCTGCTGCTTGAAAATCTTGTGTGCCTCATCCGCCACGATGTAAGCACCAGTGACGTTGATGCTGAACGTGCGCGACCACAAACTGTCGTCAATGTGACCCGTTTTATCCGGCGGCACAAAGATTCCAGCCGTCACGACAACCGCGTCGATCCCGCCATACGCCAGCATCACATCCTCGAACATCGAAGCCACACTTTCACGCCTGGTAATGTCGCAGCCGAGTCCGATAGCTGGACCACAGTTGCTGATTCCCGTGCCAGCCACGCCGATGCCTGGGCCATACGTGTCGATAATCTCTCGCGCCGTTTCATTCGCCGCTGCTTCATCGAGATCGACACAAACAATGTGTGCGCCTTCCTTCACCAACCGGTGTGCAGTCGCCTTACCGATGCCGGCACCCGCTCCGATCACGACCACAATCTGCCGATCGAGCTCCTTTTCCGGCGGCAGTCGACGAAGCTTGGCCTCTTCCAATGACCAGTATTCGATGTCGAAGGCCTCCTGCTGGTCCATCGCCTCGTAGCTATCGATCGCTTCCGCACCTCGCATCACTTCGATGGCGCAGTTGTAAAACTCAGCCGTCACACGCGACTCACTCTTGTTCTTGCCCCACGCGATCATTCCTAAACCGGGAATCAAAACAACGGTGGGATTCGGATCGCGCATCAAGGGCGAGCCGGGACGCTTACATTTGTTGTAGTAGGCTTGGTAATCTTTGCGATATGCGATCAAACCTCTGCTGATCGAGGCTTTCAGCGCTTCAAGATTGCCACTCGCCGGATCCCATTCGACAAAGAGCGGTTTGATCTTGGTGCGCAGGAAATGATCGGGACATGACGTTCCCAGTTCAGCGAGCCGTGGCCCATCGTTGCTATTCACAAACCACAGCATTTTTTCGTCGTCCTGCACCGTGCCGACGAAGCGCTTAGCAACAGAGACTTGCCCGCGGAGAAAAGGGATGATCTCGGCTTGCAATTTCCGGCGCTCAGCCTCCGGCAACGGCTGATACTTTGGTCCACCGAAGGTTTGTTCACCTTTGTCATGCGCTGCGATGTATCGAGCGGCGCGGTCGATGATCTCGAGGGCTGTCTCGTAACAGGTCTTGTCATCGTTGTCCCACGAGCTCATGCCGTGATGACCGAGCAAAATACCGCGCGCGGTGGGATTGGTCTTAATCAACTCCTCGATCTGCAAACCGATATCAAATCCGGGTCGCTGCCAGGGGATGTAAATCACGTCGTCGCCGTAGATTTCCCTCGTTAGTTTTTCCTGGTTCACGGAAGCCGCGATCGCGATCACGGCATTCGGATGCAAATGGTCGACGTGCTTGTAAGGGACGAAGGTGTGCAGCGGCGTGTCAATCGAACAGGCGCGCGGGTTCAGGTTGAACACGCAATGACTGTACATCGGATACATCGCGTCTTCGATCGGCGTCTTGGGCCCGCGTTCAGCGCTACTCAGATAGCGACCTTTCATCGCGCGCACTTTTTCGAGATAGAGCGAGGCAAAGCCAGCACGTTTAGCCGTGCGCAGATCGCCACCCGAGCCTTTGAGCCACAGAACTTCCACCGCTTCGCCGCTGAGCGGATCAGTCTCAATCAGCTTCGCAGAAGTGTTGCCGCCGCCGGTGTTCGTGAGGGTCAGATCTTCCCCCAGCTTGTTGGAGCGATAGACGAGTCGATCGACCTCTGACAACTGGTCAGCCTCATCATCCGACCAAAGATACTGGACGTGTTCGAACTCTTTGATAGCCTGTGCGGTCATTGATCCTCACTTGAAGTGCATAGCCATCATGTCTTCTTTCCACCCCTTGAGCGATTCTTTCATTAGCTTGCGCGCTTCGGCGGCGCTCGCGTTCTGCAGCGCTGCCACAATCATGCTGTGCATGCCTGCGCTCTCAACGTACGCGCGTCTTTCTCGTTTATTCTTCACCAGAAAAAAGGCAAACAACGGCACAACGAGACGCTCGAGCACATCGGCCAGATACACATTGCCGGACAGAGCCCAGAGCTTGCGATGCCAGTCGAGATCATTCTGATAGAACTGAACCAGGTCGACTTTCTGCGCGGCTCGTTCCATACCTTTGATCAGGGCCTGCAGTTCCTGAATGTCGGCTGCCGTCACGTTCTTTTTGGCCCACTCCACGGCCAGCGGTTCCAATTCGACTCGCAATTGAAAGACCTGCTGCAGTTCTGTGGGTCCGAGCTTCGTTACGGTCGTGCCCTTATACGGCGTCTTTTGGACAAACCCCTGATGCTCGAGTGCAATCAGGGCTTCACGCACCAGCGGTATGCCGCTACCCAACTGGTGCGCCATCCGGCTCTCGACAATTTGTTCGCCCGGCTCAATATCACCAGACAGAATGGCTTCCTTGATCGCAGAAACGACCTGATCCTTCTTCGAAATGGGTTGGATCAATTTAAGCATCTTGCGGCGAGATGTCGGATTTATATATTATCCGCTCTCGCAATTGCAAGATCATAAGATGATCTGTAGAACCCTGGTTTGGGATTTCTCTGTGCAACCTCTGTGTTCTCTGTGTCTCTGTGGTTAACAAAGTCTCCACCACAGAGACACAGAGAACACAGAGATTGCACAGAGAAGCAGTTCAATCCGCGGCTCGCGCGAACAAATGATCCGTTACCCCATCTGGCTTTGCCTCTTCCTGGTTCTTCTGGCTCCGTCCGCCGTTCAGGCGGGCTATCCGATTACGCTCGAGGGCCTTTGGCGTTTTGAATTAGATCCGGCAGATGCAGGCGTACAGCAGCAGTGGTTCAGCCGGCCGCTCCGCTTCCCCATTCGCCTGCCCGGAATCCTTCAATCACAGTTCCCTTTCCTCCCCGAGATCGGCACCGACACGCCCTGGGTGCTCTCGCTCTACGATCGCTACTGGTACCTGCGCGACGACTACAAAGCCTACACTGAACGCGGCAAAATCAAAGTGCCGTTTATGTCGCAACCACAGCGTCACTATCTCGGCGCGGCGTGGTATCAACGCGACATCGAGATTCCGCGAAATATGCAGGCCCGTCGTATAGTGCTGACTCTCGAACGCCCACACTGGGAAACCACAGTCTGGATTGACGATCGAAAGATCGGATCTGATAGAAGTCTCGTCGCACCTCACGTCTACGATCTCGGCACACTCGCTCTCGGACGGCATCGCCTGACGATTCGCGTCGACAATCGCATGCTCATGCCTTACCGCCCCGACGCACACAGCGTTTCCGATTCACTCGGCGCAACCTGGAACGGCATCGTGGGAACGATTCAAATCGAAGACACGGGACGTGTGTGGATCGATGATGCGCAAGTCTTCCCCAATCTCCGCCAGCATTCGATGCTCATCAAAGTGAAGATAGGTAATGCCACCGGTCGTAGCGGACAGGCTACCTTGACGGCGATTTGGCCCGACATTTCCGTCGTTCCTGTAAGCTGGGACGAAAACGGCGGGACGGCGGAGATCGAAGTCCCCATCCGCATCGACGCTGAGAAGTGGGATGAGTTTCATCCGAAGAAGCTGCCACTGAGACTTTGGTTAAGAGGAACCGACGTCGAAGAGTACAAAGATCTGACCGTTGGCCTGCGGGATTTTTACGCCGAAGGAAATCAGTTCATGCTCAACGGCACGCCCATCAATTTTCGCGGCACACACAGCGGTGGCGATTTTCCACTCACCGGTTATCCACCTACTGACGTCAAATCGTGGACGGCATTATTCGAGACTGCGAAAAAGTGGGGCCTCAACCACATGCGCTTCCACTCGTGGTGCCCGCCTGAAGCAGCATTCGAAGCCGCAGATCAGATCGGATTCTATTTGCAGCCTGAGCCCGGAATGTGGAACGAGATCAGTCCGGGCACGCCGATGGAGCGCATGCTTTACGAAGAGACTGACCGGATGATTCGCGCCTACGGCAATCATCCTTCGTTCATGCTCCTCTCAGCCAGCAACGAGCCGAAGGGCCGTTGGAAAGAGTCTCTGTCGAGATGGGTTGAGGTGTATCACAAAAAAGATCCGCGCCGTCTTTATGCGAGCGGCACGGGCCATACCGAACGAGAAATTGAAAACATCACTGAAGGCACCGACTACCTCGCGATGCAACGCATCAATCAGAAGATGTTGCGACGTGAATCGGGCTGGTTCGGCAGTGATTTTGGACAGTCGCTCACGGATATCAACGTTCCTGTCATCTCGCATGAAGTGGGCCAGTGGGTTGCGTATCCCGATTACGACATCATCAAAAAATTCAAAGGCTACCTGCGGCCCGGAAACTTCGAGATCTTTCGCGACTCAATGGACGCGCATGGACTCCTCGAAAAAAATAGACAGTTCGCCTACGACTCCGGACGATTTCAGTTCGAGTGTTACAAGGAAGAGATCGAAGCAAACTTGCGCACGCCGGGGCTGGACGGATTTCAGTTGCTCGATCTTCACGATTACCTGGGACAAGGAACGGCGCTCGTTGGTTTGCTCGACGCTTTCTGGGAACCGAAGTCGTACGCGAAAGCCGAAGAGTTCAAAGAATTCTGCAATTCAACCGTGCCACTGGCGCGCTTGCCCAAACGCATTTACACAACGGCTGAAAGACTCGAGGCAGATGTTGAGTTGGCGCACTTCGGTCCCGAGCCGTTGGAAGACGCGATTGTTGCCTGGCGCATCGACGACGATCCTCCATTCGCGAAGGGCGAATGGCCCATGCGAACTTTCCCAGTCGCCAAGAACATTGCCATTGGCCACATTTCAGCTGGTCTAACCAAGGCCGTCGCCCCTGGTGAGCACACCTTGATTTTGACTGTCGCGCCGGGAGCTCTGTTCGATCCACTGACCGGAAAAGTACGTCGCGGGAAGGAGGCGTTAAAAGGTACAACCTACTTTGAAAATCGTTGGACTTTTTGGCTTTATCCCGAACAGGTTCCGGCTGTGTTTCACGGCAGTGCGCTTTGCCCTCTCTCGCGCTCACGCGAGATCTTCATCACGCGTTCGTGGGCTGAGGCTGAGAAAAAACTCGCTCGCGGCGAAAAGGTTTTATACATCCCCAACGGGGCAGATCTTGATTGGACCAGCCCGCCGCTCGACACGGTGCCGGTGTTTTGGAACCGGCAAATGGGTCCCGCCTGGGGTCGCATGTTGGGCCTATCGATCGATCGGAAACCAGAGGAATCGAAGAGTTACGCACTGGGCAGTTTTCCGAGCCAATCGTATTTCGATTGGCGCTGGGCTTCGTTGATGTCGAATGTGCGGGCAGTAAACCTCGATCGTTTGCCACGTATGTTGGAGCCCGTAGTCTGGGCCATCGACGACTGGAATCGCAATTACAAGCTAGGCGTGATCTTCGAATGCGCCGTCGGAGATGGAAAACTGATCGTCTCTTCGATCGACGTAACCAAAGAAGATGATCCAAATCCCGTCGCGCGACAACTGCGATATTCACTGCTCAACTACATGTCGGGCGATTGTTTTCAGCCGCGCATTCCCGTTTCCGCTGCAGAGATCCGGAGCTTGATGTTTGACACGCGAATCATGAAAAAGCTTGGCGCGACCGCACAGATCGACGGCGCACCGGCGGGCGCAGCGATCGATGGAGACCCGAACACATTTGTATCTACCGGGGATCAGAAGGCTCCGATGCGCGAGCAAGCAGAGCTCACGATTACTTTTCCCGCACCGGTTGCGATAGCAGGAGTGGTATTGATGCCGCGACAAAATCATCGCGAGCACGAAGGTGAGATCAAGGAGTGCGCAATTAGCGTCAGCGACGACGGATCTGTTTGGAACGAAGTGCAGCGCGGATATTTGGTTTCGACATTCGCGCCGCAAAAGATTGAGTTCAGCCGAACGGTTTCGACGAAGTATTTGAAACTGGTCTCGCTTTCCGGCTTTGGACCAGACAAAACAACGTCGCTGGCCGAGCTCGCAGTCGTTTATGCAGGTCCGAAATTGAATACAGATACGAGCAATATTGAGTACCAGCGCAACCGCAGCGCTACCCCGGATATTGATGAAGGCACTGGCCCTAAGCCATCGCCAACGCGAAAGCCTTAGAGTTGGGAATACGATTTCTCTGTGCAACCTCTGTGTCTTCAGTGGCTCTGTGGTGAGTTATTGCTGTGAATCAGTTTAACCACAGAGACACAGAGAACACAGAGGTTGCACAGAGAAAACGCAATACAGTGATGAAAATCGGCTTAATCACGATCGTCATCCTCTTGCTTTCCGGAGCTCGCGAAGCCAGCACACGCGCACTCGTTTATGACGTGCGGGCGTTCGGCGCGCGCGGCGATGGCAAGACTCTCGACACTGCTGCAATCAATAAGGCCATTGAAGCTGCTGCTGCAGCCGGTGGTGGGACCGTAAACTTTTCTGCCGGGACGTATCTCTCAGTGTCGATTCGTCTGCGCAGCAATATCACATTACAACTCAACCAGGGCGCGACGATTCTTGCGGCCGAACGGGTCGCGGGCAAAGTCGAATACGATCTTCCTGAGCCGAATGAGTGGGACATGTATCAGGACTTCGGTCACAGTCACTGGCAGAACAGTTTGATATGGGGCATCGGTCTGGAGAACGTCAGCATAGTCGGGCCTGGTCTAATCAACGGCAAGGGTCTGACGCGGCGCAGTCCGCGAGCGCGGCGTGTAAACCAACCGGGCGATCGGCCAGTCACGCTCGGTGGTGAGACAGGCGCTCATCCTCAATCACCTTTGGGTGAGGACGACGACCCAAACGTGATGAACGGGTTTGGCAACAAAGCAATCTCGCTGAAGCTAACTCGTAACGTTTTGCTGCGTGATTTTTCGATTTTGAACGGTGGTCATTTTGCTCTGTTAGCAACGGGCGTCGATAACCTCACGATCGACAACGTCAAGGTTGATACTAACCGCGATGGCTTTGATATCGACGCCTCGCGCAACGTGCGCATCTCGAATTGCAGTGTTAACTCTCCCAACGATGACGCTATCGTTTTGAAGAGCTCGTACGCGCTTGGCTTCGCGCGCGCAACTGAGAATGTGACCATCACAAACTGCCTCGTCAGCGGCTACGATATCGGCTCGCTGCTGGACGGCACTTTCAAACGCAACGTTAAGGAAGCCCCCGATCGTGATGGTCCAACCGGCCGTATCAAATTAGGAACCGAATCGAACGGCGGCTTCAAAAACATCGCGATTTCAAACGTTGTTTTCGATCACTGTCGCGGCCTCGCACTGGAGACAGTCGACGGCGGACTGCTGGAAGATGTGACGATCACAAACATCACCATGCGCGATGTTACGAACTCACCGATATTCATGCGCCTTGGCAAAAGGATGCGTGGTCCTGACGGCACGCCCGTGGGTCAATTGCGCCGCGTGAATATCAGCAACATCGTCGCGTACAACGCCGATCCGCGCTATGCCTCGATCATCGCGGGCATTCCCGACCATCACGTTGAAGACATCAAGCTAACAAACATCCGTATTTTCTATCGTGGCGGGGGCAAGAGAGAGATCGCGGATCGAGAAGCCCCGGAACAAGAGTCAAACTATCCCGAGCCATCAATGTTTGGAGAGCTGCCGGCCTATGGTTTCTTTATCCGCCATGCGAAAGGCGTCTCGCTAAGCAACGTCGAGATCAGTTATCTCAGTGAAGAGTTTCGCCCGCCTTTCGTCCTGGACGACGTGAACGGCGTCTCCTTCAATCACGTCACAGCACAAAAGGCCGGCGACGTTCCGACATTTGTTCTCAGGAATGTTCTGGATTTCACCACGCACGGAACGAAAGGCGTTGCTGATACACATCTTGATCGAGTGGAGCAGAAGAAATTTTGAAACGACCTATTGGTCCATTAGTACTCGCGAGTCTCGCCTGCGTAATCGCTTTCAGCGTCCACGCGCAACCGCGCGTTGATGATCTGCCGAGGTGGGTAAAGGAAGTCGGGGCACGGCGAACGCCGAAAGCCCAGCGCACGTTCGTCGTCGCTGCTGCTGGTGACGGCGTTACGAAATCAACCAAAGCAATTCAGAACGCAATCGACAACTGCGCCAAGTCAGGTGGCGGAGTTGTTACGTTCAAGCCGGGCAGCTACGTGACCGGCGCACTCTTTCTCAAAAGCAAGGTACACCTGCGTATCGACGACGGGGTCACACTCCTTGGCAGTCAGGACGATGCAGACTATCCATCGATCTGGACGCGCATTGCGGGCATTGAGATGAAATGGCCCGCGGCGTTGATCAACGTCAACGATCAACGCAACGTGAAACTTTCCGGTGGCGGCACTATCGATGGTCGCGGCGAGAAATGGTGGGACAAATACTGGGCGCTGCGACGCGAGTATGAGCCACGCGGCTTGCGCTGGGCTTCTGATTACGATGCCGAGCGCGTGCGCCTGATGGTCGTTTGGAAATCTTCAGACGTCACGATTGAAAACCTCAATCTCAAACGCTCGGGCTTTTGGACGGTCCAGGTTGTCTATTCCGATCACGTGACCGTCGATGGAATCAAAATCACGGACAATAAAGGACCGAGCACTGATGGCGTCGACATCGATTCGTCGAGTTATGTGCTCGTGCAGAATTGCGACATTGACAACAACGACGACGATATCTGTCTTAAGGCGGGCCGCGATTACGACGGCCTGCGCGTGAATCGACCAACCGAATACGTTGTTATTCGCAACAACATTACGCGGCGCGGCGGCGGTATTCTTTCTTTCGGCAGTGAGACCTCGGGCGGCATTCGCAAAGTCGTCGCGTATCAGAATCGTGGCATCGGGACCAACGAAGGCATTCGCTTTAAGTCTGCAAAAACGCGCGGCGGCTTTGTGGAAGACATTTTGATCCGCGACATCAAGATGGAGAACGTGCCGCTGCCCTTCACTTTTACATTGAACTGGAATCCGAGCTATAGCTACGCAACGATTCCAAAAGAACTAACGAACATCCCGCCACACTGGATTGCATTAAGCACACCAGTGACGCCACCCGAACGTGGATTTTGCGAGTTTCGCAACATCACAATCGAGAACGTTGAGATCGTGAACGCAGCGCGCATTTTTTGGGCAAGCGGCTTGCCCGAGAAGTCGATCGTCAATGTGAGTTTCACTAACGTCAGCGCCGAAGGGAGCGACGCCGGAAAGATCGAGTACGCCCGCAACTGGACCATGCGCAACGTAAAACTTCGGACCAAAAACGGCGCGCCGGTTAACGTCTCAAACAACGAAAACGTCCAGACACCCGAGGTCGTGAAGCAATGAATTTTAGCCACCTCCGTCAAGCTGTAATCCCTGTGCAAGCTCTGTGTTCTCTGTGTCTCTGTGGTTAACTGGCCCATAGTTATAACTCACCACAGAGACACCAAGAACACAGAGCTTGCACAGAGAAGAAAGGACGTTGAGGTCAACGGCAAAAAAATAACAGGTGCATGAATGAGTCGAGATAAACTTGATCGTCGCCGATTTTTGCAGAGTGCCGGCAGTGGACTGGCTGGATTAACGCTGCTGAAGTTTCCCGTGCGCGTTAGTGCGCAAAGCACAGCGCTTCGCGGTCTATATCCTCTCAATCACAACTGGCTTTACCGTGAGCAGGCCCAATCGAACGCGACAGGAAAAGCATTCGACGACTCCGCATTCAAGCGCGTCACCATTCCGCACACCAACAAACTACTGCCGTGGCATGGATTCGATGATAAGGAGTACGAATTCGTTTCGATTTACCGGCGACACTTCCGGTTGCCCATGCTCAATGATCGCCGCGTGTTTGTTGATTTCGGCGGCGTAATGACCGCCGCGACCGTATGGATCAATGGTGAGCGACTCGGCGAATATCGCGGCGGCTACACGCCTTTCTCATTTGAATTAACTCCACACCTCAATTGGCGAGGTGACAATGTGCTTGCAGTAGAAGTTGATTCGACCGAGCGGAAAGACATTCCTCCGTTTGGTGGCGAGATCGATTATCTCACCTTCGGCGGAATGTATCGTGACGTCACGTTACGTGTCGTGCCGAATATGTTTATTGAAAATGTTTTTGCGCGGCCGGTAGATGTACTTAGCTCAAACAGGCGCACTGAGGTGCGTGTGTTTCTTGACGAAAGCAAAGCGACGGGCGGTCCGGTTAAGTTGACCGCCGAATTGCGCGATGGCTCGCGTGTCATCGCTACGAATGGCCTCGAAGTCACTCCCAATCGTCAGCCGCACTACGACGTCACTTTGAACAATCTCGGAGCGCTCGAGTTGTGGGATATCGACAGGCCAAAGCTTTATGAAGTGAACGTAAAGCTGTCTGCTGGTGGTCGCGTCATCGACAATTATGAAACTCGCATCGGTTTTCGCGAAGCGCGCTTCACTCCCGAAGGTTTCCTGCTGAACGGCAAACACCTGAAGTTGCGCGGGCTGAATCGTCACCAGACGTTTCCGTTTGTGGGCCAGGCGATGCCGGCGCGTGTGCAGCGTCGCGACGCGTGGATTCTTCGCAAAGAGCTCAAGTGCAACATCGTGCGCACCTCACACTATCCGCAGTCGCCGCATTTTCTCGACGCGTGCGACGAGTACGGCCTGCTGGTGCTCGAAGAAATTCCGGGCTGGCAGCACATCGGCGACGCCGCATGGAAAGGTCTTTCGGTAGACAATGTTGACCGGATGATTCGCCGCGATTGGAACCACCCATCGATCATTTTGTGGGGTGTGCGCGTCAACGAGTCGCAGGACGATCATGATTTCTATACGCGCACGAACAAGCTTGCGCGCGCGCTCGATGATTCACGACCGACGGGAGGAATTCGTTACAAGTATGATTCGGAATTTCTGGAAGACGTCTTCACGATGAACGACTTCCAGATTCCGCTGCGTCCGCCGATTCAACCGCTGTATCTCAACACAGAATTCATCGGCCACATGTACCCGACGAAGCGCAACGACAACATCGAGCGCGTCACCGAGCACACGATGCGTCACGCGCGCGTACACAACCAATTGGCCTCGGATAAAAGGTACGCGGGCGGCATTGGCTGGTGCGCCTTTGATTACAACACGCACTCGAATTTCTGTTCCGGCGATCGTGTTTGCTATCACGGGGTGTCGGATATCTTTCGTATTCCGAAGCCTGCGGCGGGCTTTTACAAGTCGCAGTGCGAGCCAAAAGAGGAGATCGTGCTGGAACCGTCGTTTGATTGGGCGCGGGGTGATCGCAACGAGAGCTTTAACGTGGCGATGGTTTGCTCGAATTGCGAGCACCTCAAGATCTACATCGGTAATCGTCTAGTTGCGGAAGTCGATCCCGACACGAAGAATTTCGGGAATCTCGCGCATCCGCCGTTCGTCACCAATCTTCGCGACGGATTCCGCCACGGTTGGGGCGACTTGAAAATCGAGGGTTACATCGGCGGCAAAGTCGTGATCACGAAAACGCTTTCTGGAAAAGGTGTGGACCAGCAACTCCTTATCGAACCCGATGACCGCGAGTTGATCGGCGATGGCATCGATGCGACGCGCGTGGTTATGAAAGTCACCGATGAGTACGGAGCGGTTCGTCCTTTTGCAAACGCCGCAATCGCTCTGAGCATCCAGGGACCCGCTGAAATCATCGGCGAAAACCCCTTCGCGCTATTTGGTGGCGTCGGTGCAGTCTGGATAAAGACCAAACAAAATGCCGGCTTAGTAAAACTGACCGCGACACACGCAACACTCGGGTCAAAAACCGTTGAGATAAATGTCAAAGCTTCTAGACCTTCGCACGTCATCTGAAAGCTCTTCTCTGTGCAACCTCTGTGTTCTCTGTGTCTCTGTGGTGTTTCTTCTATGCATTCATTAACCACAGAGACACAGAGAACACAGAGGTTGCAAAGAGAAGAACATGTACCCTATAGGAGGATCAACTTTGTACAGACGAAACAAAGGATTCGCGACGTTGTTCTCGTTAGCAGTACTGCTATCGGCTGCTGTTCCGCTTAAAAGCCAATCGTATTTTCGCAACTGGCCTGCGGGCACGTCGCCTCAGGAAATTGGCCCTCGAGTGGCTGAGAATTTCGTGGCTCGCAAACTGGAGGTCGAAGAAGGCAAGAGAAAGTTTGTCATTTATCCGGAAGCCTGCGCCTGGTATGGCTCGCTCACCGTGGCCCAACTGACAAACAATGACGATCTACGCCGGCGACTGATTGAAAAGTTCGATCCATATCTGGACGAGCGCGCGAACCAGATCTCGCCGGACGCGCATGTGGATTATCGAGTGATCGGAATAATACCGCTCGAGATTTACCTGCAAACGAAGGGACAAAAATATTTAGATCTAGGCCGCGGACTGGCAGACAAACAATGGGAAAAGCCAACGCCCGACGGCATCACGGCTGAGGCCCGGTATTGGATCGACGATATGTACATGATCACTGCGGTCGAGGCGCAGGCCTTTCGTGCGACACGCGATCCGAAATATCTCGATCGCGCGGCGTTGACGATGGCCGCCTATCTCGACAAGTTACAACAGCCGAATGGTCTCTTCTTTCATGCTGCTGATTCCGCCTTTTACTGGGGCCGCGGTAATGGCTGGGTGGCAGCCGGCATGGCTGAGCTGCTGCGCAACCTTCCGAAAAAACATCCACAACGCGTTCGCATCCTCAAAGGATATCGAACAATGATGGCCTCGCTCCTTAAATATCAAGGGGCTGACGGCCTGTGGCGTCAACTGATCGATCGCCCTGAATCATGGGCCGAGACTTCGAGCACCGGCATGTTCACCTTCGCGATGGTGACGGGTGTCAAAAACGGCTGGCTACCGGCAAAGACTTATGGCCCAGCCGCGCGTAAAGCCTGGCTCGGCCTGGTGAAACATATCAACTCTGAGGCGAACGTTACAGACGTCTGCGTGGGAACAAACAAAGCGCACGCGGAAGTAGGATCAAATGTTGATACACAACTGAAATATTATCTGGATCGTACGCGTCGCACCGGTGACCTGCACGGCCAGGCCCCCGTGCTCTGGACAGCAACGGCGCTGCTGCGATAAGCGTGCGGCGTTTCAGATTGCTAAAGAGGATTTTCCAAAGGTTAGTGATGACAAAGCGATCAGCGTCATGATTTCTTTGGCCTTACGACTTCGACCGAGCAGTGTGCGCGCGCTGACACCGCAGACGAAACACTACCAAGCAGTAAACGATCTATGCCTCTGGTCCCTTTCGCGCCAACAAAGATGCAGTCCGCGCCCCACGTGTGAGCTTCCTGTAGTAGTTGATCTGCCGGATTGCCACGTCTGATCAAGACCTCTGCATGTAATCCCGCGTTGCGCAGTTTCTCCGCGGCCGGTGCAAAAAGCTCACGGACCTGGTCCCAGTTCTCTTCTTCTGCGACTTCGATCCACTTCGCCGAGGCGTCAGCAGGATCAGTAGCGATCGCCATAACGGTATCTACAACCACCAGCAAACCGACTTCAGTTCCCCTGGACCACTCGCGGTTACACACCTCATCCACGGCTGCTTTTGAATCGGGCGAGTTGTCGACGCCAATCAGAATCCGAACGGGCTTGTCGTCCGTACTATCGGAGCCGCGCGCGACGCGAACAGAACACCGGGCCTCATACAAAACTCGTTGCGAGATGCTGCCCAGTATCAGTCTGCCTCCGAACACAGAAAGACCCCGCGCTCCCATAACGATGAGATCCGGTTTCCATTCGTCTGCTTTCCGTATGAGTGCCCACGCCGGCGAATCAGCTACTGCCTCGTAACTGACCTGCCAGCTCGGAAAGATCGATCGAATCTGTTCACTCGCACGCTTCACTAAGCCCTGCGCTTCATCAAGCTCGTGTCGCGCCCGTTCGTGTGCACGCCTAACACCTTCAGGCACGTGCAACGGAAACGTATTGTCGACTTCTTCGTCGATCGGCGGCGGCACGAAGACGTCAGCAACACTCATGATCAAAAGCTCGACTGCCGATCCCAATCCAGCGCGTTTTAAGTCATGAAGCGCGGCATCGGCGTCTTCCGAGCCGTCGTAGGCAACCAGGATTTTCATTCTTTGCGACTGCAACGAACAACCTCCACTGAACACTTAGCGTGTGAAACCACGGACTGCGATACTGAGCCCAAAAGGAATCGTTCCCACGCACGATAACCATGCGAGCCAACCACGATAAGATCCGCACCCCAACTCTCGGCTTCATCGAGAATCGCAGCTCGCGGTGACCCTACCAGAATTTGCGCGTCGAGAGAAATCGTCTTAGGCAGCTTTGGCTTGAGCTTCGCGATCGCTCCGTCAACGATATTCTGTGCTTGCTTACGTAGCGCAACGTCCATTTCCTCAAAATAGGTAAGTGGTAGTGCCCAACCTTCCGGAGTCGGCGGGGTCGGCAGCTCGAACGCGGTCAATACCTTAATGGACGAGCCATCCGGCCACGGTCTGCGGCTAACTTCTTCGACTGCGGCATCACTGCAAGGTGAACCATCTATGGCTAAAAGAATTTTCATAGCTCACTCTCCCACGTTCCGCCACTGCACAACCTGTACCGCGGGTTCTCTATCGTGATTTCGGAGAATCGAAAGGCGCGGGGCTGCGTGGTATTTCGCAATTTAACAGGAATTTCCCGCAAGTTTTAGAAAGACGGCTCTGCACAAAAGTCCTAAATAACACGGCGCAAAACGGCATGAACGTTGCAGCGCAAACGGACATGAACACGATCACTACACCGCCCGCAATCGAGTTTCGCCACGTCTCCATGAGTTTTGACGATCGGCTCGCGCTAAACGACATAAGTTTCACCCTTAATCAAGGCGAGATGATCTTTGTGACTGGTATCTCACAGTCCGGCAAATCGGTATTGCTGCATTTAGCGATGGGTCTTCTAAAGCCGGACTCAGGACAAATTTTCATCGAAGGACGAGAGATCGAAAACCTGAACGAATCCGAGCTGATCGATATTCGTGGCGGATTGATGGGTATGGTCTTCCAGGAAGATTCCCTCTTCACCGGCTTACCGGTTTATGAGAACGCTGCCTATCGTCTCGAGGAGCATGGCTGGTCTGAGGAAGACATTGCAAGATCTGTTCGCGAGGTCTTGCGGTTCGTCGGACTTGAAGGAGAGGAAGAAAAGTATCCGGAAGAGCTTTCTGGCGGAATGAAGCGCCGGCTCGAGATAGCTCGGGCGTTAATCGGATGGCCCAGAATCATGTTGTTTGACGAGCCCGCGATGGGCTTGGACCCACTGGCCGCTCTCAAAGTATTGGATCTTGTTATTCGCGCCCGGGATATCAACCATATCTCATCGTTGTACGTCACGAAGAAGATCCATGAGATTGATTATCTCGCACACTACTGTGCAGAAAGCGCCGGCGATGGCGAAGTGAACACTGTGGAAGCACCACCAACGCGATTGCCGAAGACGCGAGTTATTGTGTTAGAGGCGGGAAGAATTGTACTCGACGGATCAGTTGAGGATTTCGCGAAAAGTGAGCTTCCCGCTATCAAAGAAATGCTTGCTCTCGATCGCCACGAGCACTCACACGATCCCGAGTTCGCAGATCCCTGGGACAAACGACGCCGCCCCGCCGAAGCGATTCTCTAATCGGAGTATGCTGGTGATGAGCGCCGCACGAGCAACTTCCGAACGCGTTGTTAACACTACTCCATCACCTGCGGTGACAGGTACAGATTGGCATGCAATGCCGGTCGACGAAGTGCTGCGGTTGCTCGAGGTGAATTCCACGTCGGGTCTGACGACATTTCAAGTAGAGGAGCGGCAGCAGCGGTACGGTTCCAACGCACTCCAAAGGATTCATGCTCGTCCCGCCTGGCGTGTACTTGTCGATCAGTTCGCGAGCATTGTGATCGCCTTGCTTGCAATCGCTGCTGCTATCGCCTGGGTGATGGGTGACGGCGCCGAGGCAATCGCGATTCTGGTCGTACTTGTTCTCAACGCTGCCGTCGGCTTTGCTACTGAATGGCAAGCAGGCCGCGCGCTCGATGCATTGCGCCAACAATCACGCACGAGCTCACGAGTCCGGCGCGATGGCTTTGAAACTACCGTGGATGCTGAGGAGCTCGTTCCCGGTGACATCATTATTTTGAACGCCGGCGATCGAGTTCCTGCCGATGCTCGCCTGTTCGAAGCCGTGCGCCTCGAAGCCGAAGAATCAGCACTGACCGGCGAGAGCACGACTGTCGCGAAAAGCATTGAAACAGTTCCAATTGAAACACCTTTGGCGGAGCGTTGGTCCATGCTCTATCTCGGCACTTCCATAGCTGCAGGTCGAGCCGCCGGCATCGTTGTCAACACAGGCACAGCCACCCAGCTCGGCAAAATTGGCCGGCTGGTTGCCACCGCGACCAAAGAACGCTCGCCGCTGGAAATACAGCTCGCTAATTTAGGACGCCGTCTGGTCTATCTGGTTTTGGCCATCGCCGCAATCGTGATGATTACCGGATGGTTGCGTGGCGATGGTCTGTGGTTGATGGTCGAAGTTGGTATCAGTCTGGCTGTTGCGGCCGTGCCCGAAGGTCTTCCGGCTGTCACCACGCTCATTCTTGCTTTGGGCGTACTGCGCATGGCCCGGCAGCGCGCAATTATGCGCCGGCTTGCTGCGGTCGAAACGCTCGGAAGTACGACAGTCATTTGCACCGATAAAACAGGAACGCTGACTGAAAACCGGATGACCGTGCGCGAGTACTACCTGTCAGACAATCGACGAATTGAGATTGAAGGCGGTGAAGCTTCACTCGACAACGATGAGTTACTGCAACAGGCAGTTCGGATCGGGGTGCTTTGTAACGAAGCATCTTTTCGCAACGAGGCAACAGACGAAACGCGCACCATCGGCGATCCGACAGAAACAGCATTGCTGGTCGTTGCTGACGCTCTTATTCTGGATGTTTCGAACGAGCGCGCCATTCATCCCAAAATTGCAGAACAACCTTTTCACGCCTCGACCAAGCGGATGACAACCTTGCATCGCGATACTGTGGGCCAGCACCTTGCAGCGTTGAAAGGAGCACCGGCTGTTGTGCTCGATGCTTGTTCAAGTTATGTCGATGCTAACGGCGACACTGTGTCTCTGAATGCAGAGGCGATCCGCAGATTCACAATGGCGAATGAACAAATGGCGAAGCGAGCGTTGCGCGTGCTGGGTCTCGCTATCAAACACTTCAAAGATGAAACCGAGCATTCCTCGGACGAAGCACTCGAAAGCGGATACACGTTCGTCGGATTGGTGGGCATGATCGATCCTCCTCGTCGCGGCGTGGCCGATGCGATTCGCCGTGCCCGGCTTGCCGGCATTCGCACCGTGATGCTCACCGGAGATCAACTGAATACGGGAATCGCCATCGCTCGTGAGCTGGGTCTTGGAGGAAAAGAGCCGGCTGCGCTGCACGGACGCGACCTCATCAACGCTGGACCACGCAATCTCGCTGATCTCGCTCGCAACACTGACGTGTTTGCTCGCGTCTCTCCGGAAGAAAAATTACGCATCGTCGAAGCGTTGCAACAAGCAGGTGAAGTCGTCGCGGTCACTGGCGATGGCGTCAACGATGCTCCTGCACTAAAACGCGCAAATATCGGTATTGCGATGGGCCAACGTGGAACCGAGGTGGCGAAAGAAGCTGCTGACGTCGTGTTAGCTGACGACAATTTCGAGACCATCGTCCAGGCAGTCGAAGGAGGACGAACGATCTATGCAAACATCACAAAGTTTGTACACATGATGTTCTCGCACAATCTTGGTGAGGTGTTAGTGATCTTCACCGCAATCGCACTTGGGTGGCCGTTACCGCTTCTGCCCTTGCAGATACTGTGGATGAATCTGGTTACTGATGTTTTTCCCGCTTTGGCCCTGGCGGTGGAGCCGGCTTCACCCGAAATCATGAAACAGCCGCCGCGAAGTTCACATTCAACTCTACTATCCAAGCCGTTCCTTATCTTGATTGGCTGGCAATCTCTTATGCTTGCAGCGCTCTGTCTGGGCGCCTACTTGTGGGCACTGCAAACTTATGGTTCGGGAACACATGCGCGTACCATCGCTCTGTTTGCTCTTGTCTTCGTCCAGCTTGGCCATACTTTCAACTGTCGATCGCGCACACGATCGGCCTTTGATGGTCTGTTCAGGAACCGGTTTCTTTGGTTCGCTGCGTTTATCGTCGTGCTTTTACAATTGTCGGCGATCTATTTTCAGCCGCTCGCAGCTATTCTTGATACGACCAAACCGTCGTTAATAGATTGGGTAGTGATAAGCGGTTGCGGTTTGCTAACAATCGCAATCGTGGAAGTGACTAAACTTTTTTTGCCACAAAGAAGCACAAAATAGGTTTTGCTGATTTTTGAGCATTTTGTGCCTCTTTGTGGCTAAAATTCGATTATGGCTGAAGTACGTTTACGTTTGTCGCACGATCACCATGCGGTGAGTGAAGTGTTGGAGCAACTCCTGACGGCGTTAGAGAACAAGGATGTTGAGACGAGCTATTCCAGGCTGGATCTACTGTGGGCCCGGCTTGCCGTTCACATTCGAGCGGAACATCTGCACCTGTTTCCGGCAGTGACAGACCGTTTGAGTGAAGCGCAAGTGGTAATTAAAACCTTGCGTGCCGATCATGATTTCTTCATGCATGAGCTCGCACGAGCAATTGGCATTCTTCGTGAACTTCCCGGCAATGAAGCCAAATTGGCTACTGTCGCCGATACGGTTCGAAAGGTTGAAGAACGACTCGCTACTCACAATGAGATCGAAGAGAATCAGATCTATCGTTGGTCGAGTACACTTCTGAGCGAATCCGAGCAGTTGGAATTACTCGCACGAATAAACGCTGAACTCGAAAAGCGCCCACCACGATTCTCAGAGCAGGCCTGGGCAAACAAGTAAACCCGCGACAGTTTTGTTTCAAAAGTTCAGGTACGATCCCTGTGGGCTTTGCAAAAAAGTAGGAATCGCACTCTTCTCTGTGCAACCTCTGTGTCTCTCTGTGTCTCTGTGGTTGATGAATTCCAGGTAAAACCACACCACAAAGACACAGAGGACACAGAGGGTGCACAGAGAAATCCCAGAAGAAGGACTTTTTGTGCAAGCCATTCCTGTGGCCAATTAATCAATCGACGTAATCAACTCAGGACCAATCATCGTGAAGCTACAACCGCCGGGCTTGGGTATGCACAGCAACGCTCCGCGGCGAACGATCTTCGTCGGTGAGTTGTCGGGAAAGACGAGTTGATACTTGAGTGTCTTCAGTTGCGCCGCGAGCGGTTTGAGACTCTCCACGCCTTTGATGAATTTAACGTCGACCACTTGCGCCGCGCGCGTCGAATCGGGCGCGAAAACAACGTAGAACTCCGCCTGAGCAGGAGCTTTGAGGGCCGGCATGAGTTGTCCCAAATTAAAAACGTTGTAATCGCGCAACTCGACCGTGGCAGCGTCCAACAGTTTCTGAACTGAATCAAACGGCACCAGTTTCAACAAACTCTCGCGAGCTTCCGGCGCCGATCTAAACGCCGCAGTGCCTTGCGCATACAGACGAATCGCATCGTCTTTCTTGCCACGCTTCTCCGCAATCATTCCCATGTGATGGCCCTGGTCACCATCGTGTTGAATGATCCATGCAGCCTTGATGTATTTCTCGGCTGCGTCCAAATCACCTTTTTGAAAATAGACCCAACCGAGCGTGTCCCAGTAAGCAGCCAGTGAAGCGACGTTACCGAGATCCTCCATCGTGAGATTAGCCGTCTCGACGTTGCGCAAGTTGTTTGCAACTGACGTCACTGCCGATTCTGCAT